>RBKG01000048.1 GCA_003640335.1 Porphyromonas sp. | reverse complement strand
TAAAGATGGTCAATAAGGTACTGCATCATCTTGCTATAAATATGCAGGCTCGTGTTACCTCCACGAATACCATGGTCCTTATCCGTATAAATAGCCATATCAAATGGGATATTAGCATCAACAAGCTCACGAGTAAAGTCCATTGTATTCTGCAAATGCACATTATCATCTGCACTACCATGCATGATAAGCAAACGGCTCTTAAGGTCCTTGGCATGCTCTAGCGCACTGCTCTGCTTATAACCCTCAGGATTTTCCTTAGGGGTGCGCATGAAACGCTCTGTGTAAATCGTATCGTAGAAAGACCAATCCGTTACCGGAGCTACAGCAATACCTAGTTTGAATACATTCTGACTGCGAGTAAGGCTCATCAAGGTATTGTAGCCTCCGAAGCTCCAGCCCCAAATACCTATGCGACTAGCATCTACATAAGGGAGTTTGCCCAAAGCCTTCGCAGCGGCTATTTGGTCATCGCTCTCTTGAATACCCAACTTGAGGTAAGTCATCTTGCGCCATTCTTCTCCCCTTGCACCGGTACCACGACCATCATAACAAACAACGATAAAGCCCTTCTCGGCAAGCGCATACTCCCAACCAAAACCATACTGATTAAGAACAAGCTGAGAATCGGGACCGCTATACTGTATCATCAGTACAGGATACTTCTTACTCGCATCGAAGTTTACGGGCTTAACCATCCAGCCATTAAGCTCTGTACCATCTGCCAGTCTAAGCTTGGTGAGTTCCTTAGGAGCAAACTGATAAGTCTTCAAACGTTCACGCAAGTCGTGATTATCCTCTAGTGTGCGTAGAGGCTTATCGCTACCTGTCTTATAAACAGAGGTTACACTAGGGCTATTCAGGCTAGAGTGCATACCTATATAATAGTGGAAACCCTCAGAGAATGTCGCTTGATTAGTACCACCTGATTGACCTAATAAAGTCTTCTTGCCTCGGCTATCAATACGATATATATTGCGGTCTGCTGGACTTAGGTCTGCTGCTTGATAGTAGGCATTTCCTTGATTGTCTAGACCATAGAACTGCGTCACATCATACTTACCGCTTGTTAATGGGCGTATCAGTTGTCCCCTATCGCTAAAGAGATAAGCATGCGTATAACCACTACGCTCAGAGAGATAAGCGAAGCCTTCACGAGTAAACTGTATACTGTGTATATCTTCTGCTGTTAGGTAACGGCTATTCTTCTCCTCAAAGATGGTCTTAGGGATAAGCGTCTTACTATTGACATAAATCATACGGAAATGATTTTGATGCCTATTAAGCGTCATAACCGCTAAATCTTGATTACGCCCTATATATTCTATACGAGGAATATAATAAGCATCGCCCTCAGGTATCGCTACACGCTTCTGACTACGGTCTGTCACATTATAAATATGAAGGCTCACCTTCGAATTATTTTCTCCGGGAACGGGATACTTATATTTATAATCTTCGGGATAAAGATGCTCCGTGTACATAGGCATCTTATACTCAGGAACAGCTCGCTCGTCTGAACGCACAAACGATAGATACAAGCCGTCTTCACTCCAAGACATTAGCTTAGTAGTCTCCAGCTCTTCTTCGTAAGCCCAGTCTGTAGTACCGTTAATAATCTCATTACGCTTACCATCGGTAGTTACCTGAACCTCTGTATCAAACTCGAACTTCTTGATGAAGATATTATTGTCTCGAACAAAAGCAACCATACGACCATCAGGCGAGAATGTAGGAATCATCACCTTACCAGCGGTTTCACTCAATGGGCTTACCAAGCGACGACGCACATCAAAATGATACACGTTCATCTTCTTCGAACGCCTATAAATTGGTTCTGTATCGGTATATAGGAGAATATGCTTGCCGTCTTCGGTAATCTGATAATCATCAAATCGCTTGAAATTACATTCTCTCGCATTGCTCGTAATAAAGAGTGTATCTACAAGCTTACCCGTAGCAAAGCTATAACGCAAAATAGCATTATGCTCTCTATTCATCATGCTGTAATGCTCGCCATCGGGAAGACTACGCATACCAGCACCAGCGCCATAGGCATAGAAGCGTCCTCCGATAACCTCTCTAAGCTCAACAGGCTTAGTCCCATTCTGAGCCGAAGCAATGCCCGAAAATAAGCCGATTAGGCAAGTTGTTATTATTCGCTTTATCATATTCTATTTTTAATAATCTAAACTAACTGAATTAGCACTGAAACGTCTGATGCGTGCCTGCATACATGCACCTATAAGTCCAGCCTTATCTCCAAGAACGGCCGTTACAATCTCTGTATCCTTATTTACAAGGTTCAGCGAGTAAGTACTTACGACAGTTTTAATCGCTTGAAGTAAATAATCTCCGGTTTGGCTTAGAGAACCACCAATGACAACCATCTCAGGATTGATAACATTGATAAGACCTGCGATTTGCTTCCCCAGCTTATGACCGAGTTTGCCCAGTAACTCAAGCACGAGAACATCTTCTGACAAGGCTGCTTGAACGATTTGAGCCAAGGTCAATGGTTCGCCACGTAAGACGCCAGCACTAAGTTTGGAAGACTCTCCCGCTTGAATGCGTTCAAGAATCATACGATGCAAGGCAATACCACTTACTTCTGTTTCAAAACAACCCTTCTTACCGCAGTGGCAAATCAGTTGGTT
>RBKG01000234.1 GCA_003640335.1 Porphyromonas sp. | reverse complement strand
GCCTGAATGTCGATAATAACGCAGCGAGTGCCGTATTATGCAATGGTCTCTTATTGGTAAGGAGGAAGACTCACCGTAGTTTTAGTCTTATAGGCTAATCTTATTTATCTAGGCTTCTTTCTTTTGTCTTCCAGTAGAAAAAATATCGACCAACATTAACCAAAGATAATTGTTGCGTTGGCCTAAGTGGAGACTTCAGCTGTAGTCTCTTCAAACTACAGCTGAAGTTTGTACAGACTACACGTGTAGTTTGCACAAACTTCGCCGAGTGCTGGACTTCTGTTCGCTTGATGATCAAATTAGATTGCTGTTATAGCAAAGTTTGTTTCGAGTGCTTGGGATTTTGAAGGTTTAGATTAAAATAGAGAAGAACTTACTTAATTAGAGAAAAAAGTGTACTTTTGTTCGTAGAATATGCCTGCTTTTTAAGGTAAAAGAATAGCTAAAAGGCATGGCAAGATGGATAAGATTATATCAATATTATAAATAATAATAGGTTATGAGTTTCCTATCACAAGACAAACTAACCATCGTTGGCGCAGGTGGTATGATTGGTTCTAACATGGCACAGACAGCTGCTATGATGCGTCTAACCCCAAATATCTGCCTTTATGACCCATTCCTACAAGGCTTGGAAGGTGTTGCTGAAGAAATCCGTCACTGTGGATTTGAAGGCCTTAACCTAACATTTACTAACGACATCAAGGAAGCTCTTTCTGGAGCAAAGTATGTAGTATCTTCTGGTGGAGCTCCTCGTAAGGAAGGCATGACTCGTGAAGATCTTCTTAAGGGTAACTGCGAAATCGCAGCTCAGCTAGGTAAGGACATTAAGGCTTATGCTCCTGATTTGAAGCATCTCGTGATTATCTTCAATCCTGCTGATATTACAGGTCTTGTAGCTCTTATCCACTCAGGTCTAAAGCCAAGCCAAGTAACAACACTTGCAGCACTTGACTCTACACGCTTGCAGAGTGAGCTAGCTAAGCACTTCGGTGTTAAGCAGAGCGAAGTACAAGGAGCACGCACTTATGGTGGTCATGGCGAAGCTATGGCTGTATTTGCTAGTACTGCTACCGTTGCGGGTAAGCCTCTTACAGAACTTATCGGTACTGATAAGCTTAGCCAAGAAGCTTGGGCTGAACTTAAGGTGCGCGTAACTCAAGGTGGTGCTAATATCATCAAGCTACGTGGTCGTTCATCATTCCAAAGCCCTGCTTATGTATCTATTGAAATGATTGCTGCAGCTATGGGTGGTAAGGAATTCCACTGGCCTGCAGGTTGCTTCGTGGCACTTCCAGGTATGGATAATGTAGTAATGGGTATGGAAACCGTTATTGACAAGAATGGTGTACGCTATGCAGAGAAGTTAAGCGGAACAGAAGAAGAAATTGCTGCGCTTAAGCAAAGTTATGAGCACCTCGTTAAGATGCGTGATGAAGTAATTTCAATGGGTGTTATCCCAGCTCTAGAAGATTGGAAGACTGTTAATCCAAATCTCTAATCTTCTAGCCTTAATCACAACAGAATAGTGAAGCACCCTGCCAATATTTGGTTGGGTGCTTCTTCGTTTTATCCATGAAAAGGTTCGGTGTAATTCTTTTAGTTGGTATCACACTCTTGGCTATGAAGCGACCCTCAGTAGAGCAACTCCATATTAGGCATATTGATAGCCTGATGATTGTCAGTTATAATGTGGAGAATTTATTTGATACAATTCATGATGAACGAATTAACGATGTCGAGTTTACTCCTGAAGGGGCTAAACATTGGACAAGTCATCGTTATCACCGTAAGCTCCAGCATATATCCCAAACTATAAGTAGAGTTGGCGGACGAATATGGCCTAGTCTGGTTACTCTAGTAGAGGTTGAGAACGCTGGAGTTATAGAGGATTTGCTTCATCTGTATGGCTTATGGGGAAAGGGGTATCGTTATGTAATTACTAATAGTCCAGATCCTAGAGGTGTCGATGTCGCGATGCTTTATAGGATAACCGATTTAGAGCTGCTGAGCAAATCTGAGTATGCTGTAGATTTCACTAACGCTCCTTATAAGAAAAGTCGCAATGTGCTTGAGTGCAAATTTCGTTTGCCAAACAATGATACCTTATATGCGTATGGAGTCCACTTCCCAAGCCGGAGGGAAGGAGTAGGGAAGAGTGAACCCTTTCGCTGTGATGTGGCTCACCTTATTAGAGATAGGATTAACCATCTTTATGCGTCACTGAGTTCGAAGGGCAGATTAAATACTCATTTTATAGTTATGGGGGATTTTAATGAAGAGAGCCATGAAAAGGCTATAAAGGAAGTATTGTCTGCCTTGGATGTATTGCCTAAAGATAGCGTCAGTTATTTGAATGATTACCCTCATTTGTATAGTCTTATGAGTCCTAAGATAGAGCCTTGGGCTAAGCGTAATCATCCTTTAGGTAGTTATTTCTTTCATCATCAGTGGCAACAACTAGACCACTTTATTATTTCTCATAGCTTACTTAAATCTAATAGTCTAACTCAGTATCAAACAGGGAGTGCATATAATTTTATGGCTCCATTCCTTGTATCAGAGCATTCCTCCTTGCAAGACTCATTTCCTTTTAGGACTTATGGCGGAAACTTCTATATGGGTGGATATAGCGACCATTTCCCGGTTAGAATGCTTTTAAGCTTGAAGTATCCAAAACCTTATAAGTGATATGTCGGTTTAACTCGTATATGAATATAGAAGGAAAGAAGGTTCTGCTAGGATTATCACTGAGCGAATTAACAGATGTTGCTCTGTCTTTGGGTATGCCAAAGTTTACGGGAAAACAACTAGCAGATTGGTTATATGTCAAACAGGTTGTTTCTATTGATGAAATGACCAATATCTCTAAAACAAACAGAGAGCGACTCTCTGAAGTATATTCAGTAGGGCGAGTAAAACCTACTACTAGTCAAACTTCCATAGATGGTACACGCAAGTATCTCTTCAAGGTAGCTTCTGGAGGCTTGGTGGAGGCTGTATATATTCCTGATGGAGATAGGCATACGCTTTGTATTTCCTCTCAAGTGGGTTGTAAGATGGATTGTCTTTTCTGCATGACGGGAAAGCAAGGCTTTAAAGGACATTTGTCTGTAGGGGAAATTGTGAATCAAGTTCTATCAGTCGATGAAGCTAGAAAATTAACGAACATCGTCTTCATGGGCATGGGCGAGCCTCTTGATAACGTAGATAATGTGATGCGTACCATAGAGGTTCTTACTTCTAGTTGGGGCTTAGCTTGGAGCCCTAAGCGAGTAACGGTTTCGACGATAGGAGTACGAAAGGGACTAGAGCGTTTCTTAAAGGAGTCAACTTGTCATTTGGCTGTGAGCCTACATAATCCATTCCCTGATGGTCGTTTAGAGATTATGCCCGGTGAGAAGGGGTTATCTATCTTAGACACCCTAGACCTTATCCGTCAATATGATTTTTCTGCTCAGCGTCGTGTCTCATTTGAATATATTGTCTTTGATGGTGTTAATGATAGCTTAAAGCATGCAGATGAATTAGCTCGTATTTTGAAGGGTATTCCTTGTAGAATGAATCTTATCCCATTCCATCAAATACCGAATGTGCCATTGCGTCCAACGACTAAGGAGCATATGGAGGCCTTTAAGAGAAGGCTTGAAAATCATGGTTATACAACGACTATTCGTACCAGCCGAGGTGAAGATATCAGTGCAGCTTGTGGAATGCTATCTACAAAGGAGCAAATGAAGCTATAGTGTTGAAGTTGGCAAGATGATATTTGCAAGTTCAAAACTATATGTAGAGGTGAAGAGTTATAGATATAGTAATAGATAAATTGATATGGCACTATTAGATGATTTGAAGTGGCGTCATGCTGTGAAGGCTTATGACCCTAATAAAAAACTTGATAAAGCAGTAGTTGAACAGATTGTAGAAGCGGCTCGTTTAGCTCCTACATCTTCTGGCTTACAGCAGTTCCGTCTTATCGTTGTAGGCAACCAAGAGCTTAAAGAGAAGATGGTAGCAGGTGCTCTTAATCCTGATTGTATGCGTGAGTGCTCACACGTGATTGTTTTTGCTGCTTGGGACGAGTATACTCCAGAACGTATTGATGCTATTTACGATAAAACCACTGATGAACGTGGTCTTGTCAGAGGTCGTTTCAAGCGTTATACTGATATGCTGAAGGAGAATTTTGGTAAGATGTCTAAGGAAGAACAATTCCAGCATGCAGCCAATCAGAGTTTTATTGCTCTTGGATTAGCCTTAGCTCAAGCTGCTGAACTGAAGGTTGATAGTACTCCTATTGGAGGTTTCGACCCTAAGCTTGTTGATGAGTTATTGGGCTTACCTGCTAAGGGACTTCGTAGTGTTTCATTATTGTATCTTGGTTATGCTGATGATGAGCGTGACTGGTTGGGGAAGATGAAGAAAGTACGTAATTCAATGGAAGAATTTGCAACGTTCATTGACTAAAGAAGAGCCTTTCTTCGCTACTTAAAAATAAATTGAAGGAATCATATCAAACTAAGTTTTGATATGATTCCTTTTTTTATAAGGCTTGAGAGGGTACTATGTCTTTACAATCTTGCTCACATTTTTGTTTTGTGTGCATTGGGGTGTTGTGTAATTATTATATTATCTCTAAATTTGTAGAGTATTTATCAAACATCAAACAAATATTGATATGCAATATCCAAACTTCAATCCTGGCATTTGGCAGGAAGAACTCAATGTAAGAGACTTTGTCCTTAAGAATGTAAGCCCTTATGATGGGGATGCTAGCTTCCTCGTTGGACCTACTGAAAAGACAAAGAAGGTATGGGCTGTGTGTATGCAAGCTCTTAAGGAGGAGCGTCAAAACAATGGTTTGCGCTCAATGGACACTAAGACAATTAGTGGTGTAACGGCTTTCGCTCCCGGTTATATTGACAAGGAGAACGAAGTCGTTTTTGGTTTACAAACAGACGAAGTGTTGCGCCGTGCAATGAAACCTTTTGGTGGATGGCAGGTAGTTGCTAAGGCTGTCAAAGAAAATGGAGGTGAGGTTGATCCTCGAGTAATTGACATCTTTACTCATTATCGTAAGACGCACAATGATGCTGTTTTTGATGCCTATACAGAGGAAATACGTAAGTTCCGCTCTCTAGGTTTCTTGACTGGTTTGCCAGATAACTATGCTCGTGGTCGTATTATTGGAGACTACCGTCGTCTAGCTCTTTATGGTGCTGACCGTCTTATCGAGTGGAAAAAGCAAGATTTGCATGCTCTTACAGGTCCTATGACGGATTATCGTATCCGCCTTCGTGAAGAAGTGGCAGAGCAAATTCGTGCTCTAGGTCAAATCGTTGAGATGGCAGAGCAACATGGATTTGATGTTCGTCGTCCAGCTTACAACGCTCAAGAAGCAGTTCAATGGGTATATTTTGCTTACCTTGCTGCTATTAAGGACCAAGATGGAGCTGCAATGTCATTTGGTAACGTGTCAAGTTTCCTTGATATTTATATCCAGTATGACCTTGACCATGGATTGCTTACTGAAGAGTTAGCTCAGGAACTTGTAGACCAACTCGTTATTAAGCTACGTATGGTACGCCATCTTCGTATGAACGCTTATAATGACATCTTTGGAGGTGACCCAACTTGGGTAACAGAATCAATAGGTGGTCGTCTAGCTGATGGTCGTCATAAGGTAACTAAGACTAGTTTCCGTTTCTTGCAGACTCTTTACAACCTAGGTCCTAGTCCTGAACCTAACCTAACTCTACTATGGAGCCCAAGCCTTCCTGAAGGGTTCAAGCGTTTTGCTGCTCAGGTATCTATTGATACATCATCTATTCAGTATGAAAATGATGACCTTATGCAGAAAACACGTCATAGTGATGACTATGGTATCGCTTGTTGTGTTTCATTCCAAGAAATCGGAAAGCACATTCAGTTCTTTGGAGCTAGAACAAATCTAGCTAAGGCTCTTCTTCTAGCTATCAATGGTGGACGCTGTGAAAATACAGGTACCCTAATGGTTGAAGGTATTGAAGAGCTTGAAGGTGATGTTCTAGACTTTGATAAGGTTTGGGCTAACTATCTCAAGGTTCTTAAGGAAGTAGCACGTGTGTACAATGACTCAATGAATATCATCCACTACATGCACGATAAGTATTACTACGAACGTGCTCAGATGGCATTCATTGATACAGACCCTAAGATAAATCTTGCCTATGGTGTCGCAGGCTTGTCTATCGCTGCAGACTCACTTAGTGCGATTAAGCATGCTAAGGTAACACCAAAGCGTAATGCTCAAGGTCTAACAGAAGGCTTTGATATTGTAGGTGAATTCCCATGCTATGGTAATGATGATGACCGTGTAGACTCTATCGCACACGATATCACTCATATCTTCTCTGAAATGCTTAAGGAGCATCCTGTATATAAGAATGCAGAACCTACTCTGTCTGTCCTTACTATCACATCAAACGTTATGTATGGTAGCAAGACTGGAGCGACACCTGATGGTCGTGAAGCTGGTACTCCATTCGCTCCAGGAGCTAACCCTATGCACGGACGTGATAACCATGGTGCAGTAGCATCTCTAAGCTCTGTATCTAAATTGAATTATGAGGACGCTCAAGATGGTATTAGTAATACCTTCAGCATTGTACCTCATTCACTTGGTTCAGATAAGCAAGAGCAAGTAGATAATCTTCTAGATATGATGGATGGTTATTTCATAAAGGGAGCTCATCACCTTAATGTGAATGTCCTAAATAGAGAAATGCTTGAGGATGCTATGGAGCATCCTGAGAATTATCCTCAGCTAACAATTCGTGTGTCTGGCTATGCGGTTAACTTTATTCGCCTAAGCCGTGCTCATCAGTTGGAGGTAATCTCTCGTTCATTCCACAAAAAAATGCGTTAATCTAAATCAAAAGGTTAAGCACTCAAGGGAAAGAACGCTCTTGGGTGTTACCTAAATGATAAAATGCTAAGAATTCATTCATTTGAATCTATGGGAACTTTCGACGGGCCGGGACTCCGGCTCGTCGTTTTCCTTCAAGGATGTAACTTCCGTTGTCTGTATTGTGCTAATCCAGATACTATCCCTATTGGTGAGGGTGGAAAGCTTATAGAAGCATCGGAAGTTTTACGTCGAGCCATCAATGAGAAGCCTTTCTTTGGGCGTCGTGGTGGTGTTACATTTAGTGGAGGAGAACCCACTGTACAAGCTCAAGAACTTATACCTATTTGCAAAGAACTTAAAGCCAATGGTATTCATATTTGTTTGGATAGCAATGGCAGTATCCGCAATAAGTATGTAGAAGAATTATGGGATTTAGTGGATATGGTTCTACTGGACTGTAAGCAAATCAATCCACAGCGACATGAAGTTTTGACAGCTTCAGCTAATCTTCAGACATTAAGAACCGCCGAATATTTACATAGCATAGGCAAACCTGTTAGGTTGCGCTATGTATTAGTACCTGGATACAGTGATGCCGAGGAAGATTTACATGCTCTTGGCAAGCATTTCGGTAAGTATGAAAATATTGAGCGTGTAGAGATATTGCCTTATCATACGTATGGAAAACATAAGTATGAAAACATCGGACAAAAGTATATGTTGGAGGATGTTGAAGAACCTACGCATGAACAAGTAGAGGCTGCTCGTGTTATTTTTGAGAAATACTTCAAAAAGGTATGGACTCAATAGCAATATGGCAGGAAGGAGAAAGTCAAAAATAAAGAAGAATAGCTGGTGGTTCAAAGCTGGGATTGCTCTAGCAGGAACAGCATTATTAGGAGTAGGTGCTCTTTGCTATAGCCTTAATAGTGCGATTGGGCGCAATGATAATAAGGTATATATCCTAATTAAAGAGGGCATGACACTTAAGGATGTACGAGAACAAGTACAAACTAAAGTCTGGCCTCGTTATCCTAGGATACTTGACTTTGTTATCAGATACAAACATTTAGAAGACCACATTCGCCCTGGTCGTTATGAAATAGCTCCAGGTGTATCTGCATTAGAGCTAGTAGATATTTTGGATAGCGGTCCCCAAACACCTGTAGAGTTACCTCTATCAGGAGTGAGAACAAAGGCAGACTTACTTAATCGCCTTGATGAGTATCTGATGATAGATAGAGACCAAATAGAATCTGCTCTGTCTGATTCTGTCATTTATCGTCTTGAGGGACTTAATGAGGAGAGTATGCGTAGTCTTTTCTTTGCGAAGAAATACAAGCTCCTATGGAATACTACAGCTAAAGCTCTCATGGATAGTATTCGAGCTGAGCACAATCGATATTGGACACCTGAAAGAAGAGCTAAAGCAGATAAGCTAGGACTCACGACCGCTGAGATTTCTACGTTGGCTTCTATTGTGGAGAGTGAAAGTGCTAAGACTAAAGAGTATGGTCAAATTGCGCAGTTGTATATCAATAGATACAATAAAGGAATGCTTTTGCAGAGTGACCCTACAGTTAAATTTGCGCTCGGAGATTTTTCTATCAGACGTATCCTTCTTGAGCATTTGAAGGCAGACTCTCCCTACAACACTTATCGAAATAAGGGCTTACCTCCAGGCCCGATATGTTTGCCCAAACAAGCTACTATTGACTCTATTCTCAATGCTCCTCATCATGAGTATATTTATATGTGTGCTAAAGAGGACTTTAGTGGATACCATAATTTCGCAGCAGACTACGCAACGCATCAGTCTAATGCGCGTAAGTACCAAGAAGCACTTAACAAGCGAGGAATTTTGAAGTAGGATTAAAGATTATAGCAAAATAATGGTACAAGACATAACAACGAAAGACTATACATATACTCTCCCAGAAGAATATATCGCCAAATATCCATTATCAGATAGGGGAGCGTCTCGTCTTTTAGTGGCTAAGCCTAAGGACGAACATTGTTCTATTTCAGAGCATGTTTTTAGAGATATTGTAGAGATTCTCCCAAGTGAAGCTGTTCTTGTTCGCAATAATTCCAAGGTTATTCATGCTCGTTTGCTTTTCCGAAAAGAAACAGGAGCTCAAGTAGAAATTTTTTGCTTAGAACCTATCTCGCCTACAAGTTATGAGCTGTCTTTGCAGTCTCATGAGAGTTGTACTTGGCATTGCATGATGGGGAATGCCAAACGATGGAGGGTCGATGGGGAAGTGCTAGTGCGTAAGTTATCACATCCTCACTATGGTGAAGTTGTACTTTCGGCTAAACGAGTAGCTCATGATAAGGTATATTTCTCTTGGGATAATCCACAATTCTCTTTTGGTTCTATTCTAGAATCAATGGGCATACTACCTATTCCGCCTTACCTTAATAGAGAAACAGAAGAATCTGATGACATAACCTACCAAACTGTCTACGCTGAGAGAGAAGGGTCAGTTGCGGCCCCAACAGCAGGCTTGCACTTTACTCCTCAAATATTTTCAGGACTCAATCAACGAGGCATAAAGGTTTTGGATGTAACATTACATGTCGGAGCAGGTACATTCTTACCCGTAAAGTCTGATACTATTGGTGAGCATGAAATGCATAAGGAGCTTATCTCTGTAAGTCGAACGCTTATAGAGGAGCTGTATAATGGCTTAGGTCACATCGTTGCAGTTGGAACCACAAGTGTTCGAACTTTAGAGAGTCTTTATCATTTGGGTATAGAGTTGTATCTAAATCCAGATAGAAGTATGGATACGCCCCTTGCTGTCTCTCAATGGGAGGCTTATGAGCATCAGAATAAGCATTCGGAGATTAACGCAAGTATGGCTATTGATGCTATTCGTAGCAAAATTTGATTTTTTTTTAAATGTTTTTCAT
>RBKG01000184.1 GCA_003640335.1 Porphyromonas sp. | reverse complement strand
CTTGGTGCTCGGTAAGATGTAGGTGAAAAGCATTGATTTTGTATTGAGCAAGAAGTTTGACTTGCTTTTTAAGTTCGCTCATAGGAATAAATGAACGACCTAAATCGTGCATTAAACCTCTCATGCGAAATGAAGGCCAGTCCGTAATATTACATGCCTCTAATTCTGTTTTCTTTTCAGCCGAAATCATCAGCTGCTCCAAGGTTTGCAAGCCTCTGTAAAGCCCGATACGCTCAAGTGCATCTATATATATGCCATCGGAGGCGATGCGCAGGCGATAGGCTTCTTGCTTGTTAAAGTAAATCTTAGGAAGAGATGGTACAATGGTGGTTCGTACTACGATAGGGCTATTGTTATCTATAATATAGCCCTGTCTGAGTAACAACTCTTTTAGTTCCTCTTGTAGATATAGCCCTTCAGGCTTGAGTCGGCTTGTATTACATTTCCCTTTTAGAATTTCTATATGCTGAGGCTTCGGGAGCAACTTGTCTATGGATGCCCAGGTACCAGTATTGAGCAAAAAAATACTACCTAGTAATAGTTCAAATTTATTTATCATGAATACACACTTAAGTTTTAGGATGCCAAAGATACACCTTTTTTAACTCTATATAAGAGTTTAATCTTTGATTGAAATATTTTGGCATCCAATTAACTTGTAGCGTTCTTGATTCCAATGGTACTGTGGGTATGTTTGAGTTTTTTGAATTAGATTGCGTTGCCACAGAATACCTTGTACACTTAATGCATAGAGTAGAGGAGTATCAAAGGTTTGGAAAATGTTATCTTCTATTGTAATCCCTGATGTGCCTTTACCGTAGAAAGGTGTTTTTTGCTGACTAAGCTCGGGTATTACAGGATGTAAGCAAATCACAGCCTCTGTGAATTGATACAGACTAGTGAGTACATCGTTAAAGATATTGCCGCGTATGAGCATGGATTGTGTCTGTCCACTTTCAAACCATTGGTTGCAGTCGGTGCTAGATACTATTGCTGCACCTGAAATATGGTCAAAATAATTTCCTTCAACGAGTACGCTTTTAGAGGTGTTGAAAAGTGCGCCTCTAGCTCTGTTATTGCGTATTGTATTGCCCGTAAAACTTACGCTA
This sequence comes from Porphyromonas sp., assembly GCA_003640335.1. Taxonomy (GTDB): domain Bacteria; phylum Bacteroidota; class Bacteroidia; order Bacteroidales; family Porphyromonadaceae; genus Porphyromonas. Next base: position 1,551 of record RBKG01000184.1, on the reverse strand, counting down.
GGGATTTTGCGCATGTTTTCTAATCCTACACTGTTTTCTGGTGTAAGGTTATGGGCTAATTTTTGCTTAAACCTAATTCGGAAGATTTTGGCTCCTTTGACTGTTGGCTGACCTATGGGTTCAATAGATTGGATTACATTATAGCCTTTATGGCTGTCAAAAGTCTTGCTGTATATAAATTGGACTGAATCTCCTTGACGTCCCCATTCAAATCCCCACGCTTGGTTATGCATATATTGCCCCTCTACAGTGTAGTCATCAATGCGCTTGGTCATTTTGAGATATACGCCATGTACATTGATAGCGTCATCCATCATATGCTCAAAAAGCCCATTGCTGACGCTGATATGTCCACTACAACCTGAGAAGTGAGTAGCATCGGCTTGCGTAGTGAAAAGTCTAGGGTCATGCTCCCCTCTACGAGCGACGCAGAAACGATTAAGAGAGAGGTTGTGGCTATTTTGAGCGAGTAAGCCCATGCCGTCAGCATAATGAATACTGATGTTTTCTAGCTTGCTATCCTGTGAGGCATCAATGAATATCGCAGGTTGAGGGCGCTCCCACGAGCGCATAGCTACGATGTCACCAGTCTTAAGCCTTTCGTCAATCCAATGTGGAGAGTACAGTTTGTTAGAACCAATGGCTCGTGTATCATTTGTTCTAAAGCCAAGGTCAGATACTCGGTACTTTGTATGTCGGGTTGATGGTTCAAAAACAATTCCACTTTGCGGAGTATTGCTCCAGTTTGAGCCATAGCATTCAAATTCATTCTTTGCGTTGATACGCCATTTAACCCAAGGGGCAGGTCTATACTCCATACCCTCTTTACCCAAATTTCGAGTAATTTCTACTTGACTAATTTGAGGTTCTGTAAAATCTACAGAGAAGCCTTTACAGAAAATGTTTTTAGATGATATAATTGCAATGGGTAGCATCCTATCACGGAAAATAAACTCGCTTCCCATGCCATCAAGAGTTAGATGATGCAAACCTTCTATTTTGATGCCTATGTGCCTTTTCCCCGTTTGGTCATGATTACTGATATATAGTTCTTCTTCAGGGCTTCCTAAGGCATCAAAGTAATAAGTGCCTGGGGTAAATAATAGAGTAATACTATCGTGGAGGGCTTGACTTTTCTTGAGGCTATCTATTATAAAGTTAAGTCTGGGGGCAGTATTAGTTGCTTGATTAGCTCTAATCCCTAAAGATTGCAAAGCAATTATTTTTTGTTTTGCCGAGGCTACACTTAGAGAACTTGCTAGGACTAAGCCTAGTAGTAGTTTGCTTGTATTACACATCTTAATTTATTGTTGGAATAATAACTCTAATTGACGTAAAGCAAATATAGTGAATTTACTAGTATGAGCTACAAGATAAGTGTGGCAAAGTCTAAAGTGATTACGCCTACTTAGTGAAGTATTCTATTACGAAGGGTAAGCGTATCAAAATAACAAAGTAAAAGCCAAGCCTGCGTTTCCTATTCTAGAAACCTCAGCGAAGTCTGTGCAGACTACACGTGTAGTCTGTACAAACTTCAGCCATAGTTTGTAC
>RBKG01000071.1 GCA_003640335.1 Porphyromonas sp. | reverse complement strand
GAGATAGGGAAAAAGTGTCAGTGGTTAAGACTTTGACTAAGGATAATCCGCACACAACCTTCCAAATACCTCAGAATACATTAAATGCTGGTCTTACCCCTAATAGTCCTCGTTAATAATATGGATAAGAACCTATATAAGGCTTGCTTACTAATGCTTCTTGCTCTAGGGAGCTTATCTGCTTGCCGAGATACAATGAATGAACTTAAGGACGAATCCGTTGTCAAGGAAAAACAAAACTATTCGGACTTAGACCGCTATATCGAGCAAGAGTTCACCAAGCCTTACAACATAGAAGTTTACTATCGTTATAAGGAGTCCGAGATTTCCCGTAACTGGGTAACATCACCTGCGAGAGAGAGCAACAGCTTGCAGTTTATCAATGTCATGAAGTACCTCTTTCTACAGCCCTACGAACAGCTGATGGGAAAGGACTTCGTTAGACGTTTCTCTCCACAGGCCTTGGTCCTCAACGGAACGCTTGGATATAATCCTCCACCAGCAAATACGAATACGAGGGCATCTACAGTCAATGGTGTGAAGATTGTGTTTATGGGTATGAATAACTTTGACTTCCCGACGATGAAAGATGAGTACGCACGCTGGGAAGAATATATAGATTCTGACCCAACGTGGGCTGCGAGTCAAAAATCATGGCTCGATGGTATCAATAAAAGCTATCTCACCAAGCTCAAAGACCCTTATTTGCATACTATCTTTCACGAGTCTGCACACACCTTCCACCAAAGGGTAGAGTATAGCAAGGATTTCGATAAAATATCTAGTCTAGACTATAAGCAGGCAAATGCTATAAATGGGTGGAGCCGTGACGGTAAGAACTCTTTGCATTATGGCTTTATTACAAACTATGCGAGTCAAGAGCCTCATGAAGATTTTGCGGAGTTATTTGGAAACTATATTATCCTAACGCCCGAAGAATGGAATGCTCGTTTGGCTACTGCTGATGTCATTCCTGAGGGGCGCACTCAATCAGGAAAGGCTATTATAGAGAAGAAGCTAGAAATTATGCGTAGCTATATGCAAAATCAATGGCATCTGAATATAGACTCTCTGAGAAAGTTGGTTCAAGAGCGCTATCCTGAGTTTGCACGACAAGATTTCTCTCAAATACACCTAAATAAATAAACGATTGTATGTTAAGAAGAATAGGTTTGTATGTGTTTACGTGCATGAGTTTATTGTATTCGTGTACGACAGACAAAGGACTAGATAAATTAGCGCCTGCATTCGAGAGAGGACAAGAAGTCTTGGAGGGGACACGCACTAAGCTGGAATCTCATCAAGGTTATTGGCGTATGGTTTACTATCCTGAAGAGCATCGTTCTTATGGCGGGTATAACATCTATGTGCGTTTTGCAAATGGTCGTGTAGAAGCCATAACTGAGCTAGGTGGACAGAAGGATAGTTCGTCTTATAGCATTCTTACTATTGATATGCCTACGCTTACATTTGATACGCGCAATGAAGTCTTACACCATTTCTCTACGGCGACAGAGTACTTCCGTAATGCTCGTGGTGGAGATTTCGAACTGCTTATCAGAGGTAATCAAGCTGATACCATTTTGTTAGAAGGGCGCAAGGCGCATAATCGTATCCGTCTAGAGCCAATCCATGTAGAACCTAGTCAAGAAATTGCACTGATACAGAAGGTTCATCAAACTTTGCAGGGTAAGGGTATTCAGCCTATGAATATTGGGTCGGTAAATGGGGTACAGATAGCTCTGCATTCTACTTATCGAACTATGGAATTCACTTTGCCTGCAGAGGGTGAAGGAGGCAAAGCAATGAGCGTTAAGGAGGCTTTTCATTACACTCAAAACGGTATTCGCTTTTATGAGCCTGTATCTATTGGCGGAATGCGTATCAGCGCTCTCAAGTTGAGTGAAGACGCTTCGAGTTTGCTTGATGAAGCAAATGGGCTAAGGTTTAAGCTGACAACTCCTGTCTTAGATTTTTACCGTAATAAATATGCTGTGAAGTTAGCTGAAGGTTCTGCCTCGCTTCAGTTCTATGGTTCTCTGAATACTGTAAATAACGGTATGCGCAGGCAGTATGGAGAGCTGTTGTCGACGACAATGTACTTAGGACGCAATAGTGCTGCTGATATAGAAGCAAATTTAGTGGGCAATGATACTTCAGAGGCTACTATGCTATGGCACGAACTAACCAATACAAAAGGGACGTCGGTAGGACGCTCTCTCTCTTATGAGATGGATTTTGCCTCTCACGGGGATAATGCTCAGGAGATAGATTTCTTCGCTATTGATGGTAATGAGTCTACTTTCTGGTATTATTACGACAGGTCAGTTAAGCCTTGGATAAATCTATTCCGCCGCTATTCGCCTTATAAGGTGGAGAAGGTCAGCTCAGACGCTGGTGATACTTACCGTTTGACGAGTACTAAGGATAGCCGATACTGGTTTAATCTAAGTGCTCAGTAGAGCGTAAAGTCAAGTAGTTTAAAAAGGGCTATCGTGAACTGATTATCGCGATAGCCCTTTTTCTTGTATCTGTACAGTAATCTCGAGAGTGCTCCGTATTATGCGATAGTCTCAGTAAGCACGTGTAAACACATTAGTACTTACGCGTAAATACTTCAGTGAGTGCGCGTACTTAAATTTGTAAGTACGTAGTACTTTCTGGA
>RBKG01000028.1 GCA_003640335.1 Porphyromonas sp. | reverse complement strand
ACTTAGGCAAGGCTTATTCAAAATATTCAATTAACTGAAATACCTTATCTTTGCGATATGGAAGATTTTACGCCACAGAGCCAAGTACCTAAACTTGATTCTAACACCCAAATACACCAGCTTAAAGAACCTGTTCCTGTCGAACTGCAAGCTGACTTCTTTGGATTAGTTAGGAGCCGACGTTCCGAACTTGAATCAGGCTCTTTACTCTCTCCTAACGAACACGACCTCATCGAGCGCGTCAAGCAAATCCTAAACGAAAAGGAAGAGATTGACAATAAGCAGATGATGCTCTACTTCGTTAGTCTTGCATGCTGTAAGAGCATAGAGGTTTTGCGCTTCTTGGAAGCCTTACTTGAAACTTGTGAGGGTTACAAACGCTCACTTACACTCATGGCTGAGCTTGAGGTGCGCATGCGCGTATACGAAGACCTTACGGGAGAACCACAAGCAATAATCGCTAGCGGGCTGGGTGGCGTAGGCGAACTTATTCGCTTAAGTGGAGTCGCCCTACAGCGCAACTTCGAGCCATGGGAAGACTATCAAAAAGACTTATTACACCAAATGCTCAATGAAGCCTGCCTTGAAAATGGAGGCTACATCGAAGAAGAGTTTTGGGGTGATGAGTACTTCGGATTTTGCATTTTACTTCCCTACTATTCAGATATAGCAGGGATTATTGAGCATTTTCTCAATGAGTGCAATCAGTATGGACAATTCTTACACCCCGATTGCCATGTGGGAAATATGCATAGCCTATCACATCACTATATCAAACAAATACTAAACTTTCGCAAGAACATAGCACAAGACCTCCAAAAGAATGGAGGAGAAATGCCATTACAATCATTTATTGATTTCTTGGATAGTATCAACTCTAATCCCGATGACAACGAAGGGCAGGAGGATAATGACAACAACAATCAAGACGAAGAATAACTATGCCTATAATTCCATCTATCCTAGATACAGACTTATATAAGTTTACCACAAGCTACGCATATAGCAAGCTCTATCCTCGTGCTTATGGTCAGTTTAGGTTCATTGACCGCAATGACACCTGCTATCCCAAGGGATTTGCCGAGCAACTGAAAGAAGAGACTAAAGCTATGGCGCAATTATCTCTGAGCCGAGATGAGGAGCTTTTCCTACATCAGGAACTGCCCTACCTTCCACCTACCTATATTGACTTTTTGAAAGGGTTCAGATTTAATCCTGAAGAACTCATCATTGAGCAAGATGAAGCAGGACACTTGAGCATCATTGCAGAGGGGCTACTTTATCGTGTAACACTTTGGGAAACGCCTATCCTTGCACTTGTAAGCGAATTATATTACCGCATAACGGGAGCAAAGCCCGATATGGAGTATGCTGAGAGAGCTATCACAGAGAAAGCCAAAGCCCTAGCACAAGAAGGGATTTCATTCTCTATGTTTGGTATGCGCAGACGCTTTAGCTTTGAAGTGGAGCTTCGCATGACCGAGCTACTCAAGCAGCATGCTGGCCCTTGCCTATATGGCACGAGCAATGTGCATATCGCACATCTACTAGGACTTAAGGTCTCAGGTACGCACCCACACGAATGGATACAATTCCATGGCGCTATGTACGGCTACAAGATGGCCAACTACATGTCTATGGAAGACTGGATAAATGTCTATGATGGAGACCTCGGCACCGTGCTGACGGACACTTATACGACAGATGTGTTTATGCGTAACTTCAGCAAGAAGCACGCTATGCTTTACACGAGTGTTCGCCACGATAGCGGAGACCCATTTGTCTTTACGGACAAGGTGATACAGCGTTATCAAGAGCTTCGAGTAGACCCTAAGATTAAGTACATTATCTTTAGTGACGGGCTCAACGTAGAGAGAGCTATTGAGATAGCGAACTATTGTAAAGGGCGCATAGGAGCGAGCTTCGGTATAGGCACAAACTTCTCATGTGATGTAGGTAACGATATCAAAGCCCGCAATATCGTGATGAAGCTCTGGCAGTGTAAGATGACCGAGCGCGACCGCTGGCACCCTTGTGTAAAGCTCAGTGACGTCGGGGGCAAACATACTGGCGAAGCTAGTGAAATCAGATTAGCACAAGAGACGCTAGGCATTATCTAGCATGGTTTGTTTGTACTTTGGGTCATTCAATCCCTTTCACAAAGCACACCTTGCGCTTACTCGCTATGCGCTCAAGCAACTGGGCTTTACTGAGGTTTGGCTTATCCTGAGTCCGCTCAACCCTCAGAAGGACATCAAGAACCAACTCCCTTACGAACTTAGAAAGGCAATTATTCTTGATGCTATTAAGGAAGAAACGAATATCAAATTAGTGGAGATTGAACGCAATTTGCCTAGACCTCTCTATACGATACGAACAGTTCAAGCGCTTAAGTTGCTCTATCCGCACGAGCAATTCTCTATGCTCATTGGCTCGGATAATTTGCTATCATTCTCTAGCTGGTATCACCCACACGAACTATTGAAACTAATCAATTTGTTTGTGTACCCACGCCCAGACTATCCGCTAGAGTCTGCAGACCCAAGTATTCCTTATACAGCTTGCCTAGATGCTCCGCAAAGCGATTTATCAGCCTCTAGCATTAGACAAGCTCTTGATGAAGGGAAAGAAGTCGCTCATTTACTTGCATCACCACATTCAGAGGCAAG
>RBKG01000229.1 GCA_003640335.1 Porphyromonas sp. | reverse complement strand
AGCAAGTTAGTTATTTTTCATGATATTAAACAAAAAGCGATGGTCTATATCCAAACAAGTTGGGCTGTCGCAAGATTAAAAACTTGCAACAGCCCAACTGATTTATTTAAATCTTCAGATGATTAGTCCTGAGAAGTCGATTCTTCCTGCTGACGACCATCGTGCTCTCTATGCTCACGACGCTCTCCTCTCTCTGGGCGAGGACGGCGTTCACCTCTTTCAGGACGAGGACGACGCTCTGGCTCTACATAACCTTCTGGCTTAGGCAAAAGTGCCTTACGGCTAAGTTTGAACTTACCAGTCTTAGCATCAATATCAAGAAGCTTAACCTCAATAGTCTGACCTTCTGCAAGACCAGTTTCTTCCATTGTCTCAAAGCGCTTCCAATCAATTTCGCTGATATGAAGAAGACCATCCTTGTTTGGTAGGAACTCAACGAAAGCACCAAAGCTCATAATAGAACTAATCTTACCTTGGTAAACTTCGCCAACTTCAGGCATCTGAACGATGCCCTTAATCATTCCTAAAGCAGAGTCGATAGCAGCCTTATTGCTTGCGCTGATTTCTACGATACCGAAGCCATCAACCTCTTCAATGCTAATCTTAGCACCACTCTTCTCCTGCATACCTTGGATAATCTTACCACCAGGACCGATGATAGCACCAATAAATTCCTTAGCTACACGCAAAGTCTCAATGCGTGGAGTCTGAGGCTTAAAGTCAGGACGAGTCTCAGGCTGTGCTTCAAGGATTTTGCCTAAGATATGTAGACGACCTTCACGAGCTTGAGCAAGAGCATTCTCTAGGATTTCATAAGATAGACCATCTACCTTAATATCCATCTGAGTAGCTGTAATACCCTTAGCAGTACCTGTTACCTTGAAGTCCATATCTCCCAAGTGGTCTTCATCACCTAGGATATCTGACAGAATTGCGTAGTTTCTACCCTTATTCTCGCTGATAAGACCCATAGCAATACCTGATACTGGAGCCGTAATCTGTACCCCTGCATCACGAAGAGCAAGTGTACCAGCACATACAGTAGCCATTGAGCTAGAACCATTAGACTCAAGGATATCACTCATGACACGAAGTACATAAGGATAATCAGCAGGAATTACACGCTTAAGAGCACGATGAGCGAGGTTACCGTGACCGATTTCACGACGACCAACACCACGCTGAGGGCGAGCTTCACCTGTAGAGAATGGAGGGAAGTTATAGTGTAGAAGGAAACGCTCCTTGCCGTAGTTCAACACATCATCGACAAGCTTCTCATCATCCTTCGTTCCAAGCGTTACAGTTGTTAACGACTGTGTTTCGCCACGAGTAAAGATAGCTGAACCGTGAGGACCTGCAAGACAATCTGTTTCAATCCAGATAGGACGAATTTCAGTAGTCTTACGACCATCAAGACGCTTACCTTCATCAAGAATAGCACGACGCATAGCTTCCTTCTCTACTTCATGGTAGTAGCGACCTATCATGCCTCCCTTCTCAGCAAGCTCTTCTTCTGTAAAGTCTGCCTTATACTCTTCTAAAATCTTCTCGAAAGCTTCTGCACGGCTATGCTTGTCTGTTCCTGAAGTAGCTACTGCATAAGCCTTAGCGTAGCACTGCTCACGTACATCTTCGCGAAGCTCTTCATCATTTTCTTCATGGCAATAAGCACGCTTTTCTAGCTTACCACAAGCTTCGCTAAGCTCTAGCTGAGCTTGACACTGAAGCTTAATAGCCTCATGAGCGACCTTAATAGCCTCAAGCATTTCTGCTTCTTGAACTTCTTGCATTTCACCTTCCACCATCATGATGTTGTCCAGTGTAGCACCTACCATCATATCGATGTCGGCACGCTCAAGCTGTTCGAATGTAGGGTTGATTACAAACTCACCATCAATGCGAGCTACACGCACTTCAGAGATAGGACCATTGAAAGGAATATCACTCACTGCTAGAGCTGCACTAGCGGCAAGACCAGCAAGTGCATCAGGCATATCTACGCCATCACTAGAGAAGAGAATAACGTTTACAAAGACCTCTGCGTGATAATCATCTGGGAAAAGTGGACGCAAAGCACGGTCCACAAGACGACAAGTCAATATTTCATAGTCGCTAGCCTTACCCTCACGGCGAGTAAATCCTCCTGGGAAACGACCTATTGCACTAAACTTTTCTTTGTACTCTACTTGGAGAGGCATAAAGTCGACTCCAGGATTAGCATCCTTAGCAGCACATACAGTGGCTAGGAGCATTGTGTTACCCATTGTAACGGTAACTGCACCATCAGCTTGCTTAGCAAGCTTTCCAGTCTCGATAACAATTTCTCTGCCATCGGGGAGGAAGATGCTCTTGCGAATTGGGTTCAGCATAGAACTGTCTTATATTATTTATCTTAAACCTTTTATTATCTCCACAAAGATACTATAAATAATACATCTTGCATCAATGAACAAATAATACTTCCAACTAAGCGCATCAAATTAATAAATAAATACGTGTACTTATCTCTGTACGCACGCGTAAACACTTCAGTGAGTACATCGTACTCGTTTCAGTAAGTACGCGTACTTAAACTTGTAAGTACGCAGCACTTTCTGGAGACTACACGTGTAGTCTCTTCAAACTTCAGCCGTAGTTTGTACAGACTACAGCTGAAGTCTCCAGTTATATTGA
>RBKG01000068.1 GCA_003640335.1 Porphyromonas sp. | reverse complement strand
AAAACCTCGGCGAAGTCTGTGCAGACTACACGTGTAGTCTGTACAAACTTCAGCCGTAGTCTGTACAGACTTCAGCTGAAGTCTGCAGATTGATACGTTGAGATGTAGTTTTTGTTATTCTTACTGTTTGATTGTTAAAGGTTTGTGTGTTGATTTTGGCTCATCGTAATTGAGGTTATAAAAGAGTTTTATTACTTTTGAGAAATCAACGAGTTTTATTACTTTTGAAAAGTAAAAGAGTTTTATTACCAACGGCAATCTAAATTTCTTCTAGAGATGGTACAGATAAGTAATCTACACAAGACGTACCAAGGAGCACAACCTCTACACGTCCTCAAAGGGATAGACCTGAATGTAGACAAGGGTGAGATGCTTGCTCTTATGGGCGCTTCGGGGAGTGGTAAAAGTACTTTACTCAATATACTCGGGATACTGGACACTTACGATGATGGAGACTATTACCTTAATGGTACGCACATCAAGAACCTCAGCGAAGTGGAAGCAGCCGAGTTACGCAATCAAAAGATTGGATTTGTTTTCCAATCCTTCAATCTTATTAGTTTCAAAAATGCCTTAGAAAATGTAGCCTTACCCCTATACTATCGGGGTATTCCTTACGGGAAGCGTATGACCCTTGCTCGCGAATATCTAGATAGGGTGGGCTTAGCTGATAGGTGGCATCATTTACCTAACGAACTCTCAGGAGGACAGAAGCAACGTGTCGCCATCGCAAGAGCCTTAATTACGGAGCCTGACATTATATTGGCTGACGAACCAACAGGAGCTCTAGATAGCCAAACGACAGATGAAGTGATGCAGCTACTCCATGATGTTAATATAGAAGGGCGTACTATGATTATCGTAACTCACGAGCAAGCTGTGGCTGACTCTTGTAGTCGTATCGTACACATGAAAGATGGTCTTATAATGTAGTTAGTTATGATGCCTCGCTTTGGACAAGAACAATTGCAAGAGTTGATAGCCACGCTCAGTGCGAATAAACTGCGTACAGTGCTAACAGGCTTTGCTGTGGGGTGGGGCGTCTTGATACTCGTCTTACTCCTCTCTAGTGGTATGGGGATTGCTAATGGTATTCGCAAGACGGCCGCAGATTTGGGTCTTTCCTCCGCAAAAGCAACTCTAGATGTAGGGTTTGTTAGTATTCCAACAAATGGACACAGAGAGTGGGAGGATATTAAACTTACTCGAGCTATGGTACAGCAGTTTCAAGTGGCCAACCCTCAAGATATTCTGCTAGCGGCACCCACTAAAACATGTTATAGTCTAGATATCGGGTATGGAGGAAAGTCCTCTAAAGTAACTGTGGTTGGTGTCGTGCCTGAGTATATGCAGGTAGAGTCTATTCGGTTTAACTCCAATGAAGGACGACCTATTAGCCCCAAAGATGAGAGAGAAGGAACTAAGGTAGTTGTTCTACAAGACATTGTTGCTAAATCTTTTTTTAGAAGTAGTTCCGAGGCTATAGGTAAGTATGTAATTATTGAGCAAATTGCCTTTAAGGTTATCGGCGTTCACAAAAGTAAGTTCGTGGGTTGGAAGAAGTGTTACATACCACTCAAGACCTTAGAAACACTTCATCTCGGCGAAAATAAAGGTTATAATCCTCTGTATATAAGTAATGTCTCGATGCTATGCCCCAAGCTCCAAACCCAAGAAGATTGTGATGTGCTTCTGGGCAAACTCCGTAAACAACTCGCCTCAATGCTGGGTACAGACCCCCAAGATAAGCAAGTCCTCTTTCTCACCTCTACTCAAGTACAGAATAAAACAATTAGCTATGTCATACTGGGTTTGGATGCTTTTCTTTGGGTTATCGGTTTGAGTACCTTGCTGATAGGCTTAATCGGAGTTGTAACTATTATGCAGGTAACTATAACGGAGCGAAAACGAGAGATAGGGATACGTAAAGCTCTCGGTGCCAAGCCGCAAGATATTATTGTGATGATACTTAGTGAAAGTGTTGTCATTACTGTAGTTTCAGGCTTAATCGGTCTGATGAGTGGTGTAGGTCTGATGTCTCTTGTCGTATATTATATGGAGCATATTCAGGAGGAAAAGACTTATAGTCAATTTTTTAATCCGGGTACACTCTTCCTTGACCCTATGATTAGTTTGGAGATGGCATTAGGGGCTATTGCAGTTATGGTGTTGGGTGGACTAGTGGCTGGTTATATACCCGCACGCAAAGCGATACGTATTCCTGTGGTAGAAGCAATGCACTAGTAATTGGAACTAAGACAATGAAAATAGATAGAGATACCCTAAGAGAGGTTGCGGAAACCATAGGAAGCAATAAGCGCAGAAGTATTGCTACTGCCTTTGGTGTATTCTGGGGGATATTTATTTTGGTTATCCTCCTTTCTTTGAGCAGTGGATTGAGTAAGGGTTTTCAAATGCTTTCACGACATCTGGCACCCAATATGATTTGTCTAAAATCTAACAATACTAGTATTGCTTATGATGGTTTTCAGAGCAATCGCTATTGGACTCTGCAAGAAGAGTGCTTAGACAGAGTAAAACGACAGATACCAGAGCTGGCTTCAGCTGAAGGTTTAATGTCTTTATGGGCTGGGGATAAGGAGATTTGCTACGAAGGAAAGTGCTCAAATGGACAGATATTAGGGGTAAGCATGAATTATTTCTCTGTTTACTCGGTAAAACTGCTGGAAGGACGCATGCTCAATGCCGTTGATTACAAGGAGCAACGTAGGTATGCCCTAATAGGTAATCATTTATCGGATCGACTATTTGGTGTAGGAGTAAGTCCTATCGGGAAACGTGTATTGGCTCAAGGACGTAGTCTAACTATTGTAGGTCTTATCCAAGAGAATAGCGATATTCATATTGCTGGTGACTTTGGAGATGCGCTTACGATCCCTTTGGTCCTTCTTCAGAATATGCAAGGTCGAAAAAACGAACTAGATGTAATGGCTGTAAGTTTTCATTCCGAAGAAAGCAAAATCACGGGACAGGAGAAACTGAAAGCCTTTATCAAGAAACTTAATCATATCGCGCCACAAGATGAGCAGGCTCTCAATATCTTTGACATAGATGAGATTCTCAATTTCTTCAAAATGCTCAATGGTAATATGTCTATACTTATTTGGATTGTAGGTATTGGCACCCTCATTACGGGTATCGTGGGTATTAGTAATATCCTCCTAGTTACGGTCAAGGAGCGTACGAGTGAAATCGGCATCAGAAGAGCATTAGGAGCTCAACCTAAGGATATTATCACACAGCTGATACTAGAGTCTCTTAGTCTTACTCTTATATCGGGCTTACTAGGCATTATGTGCAGTGTAGGTATTATGAGTCTAGTCGCTAAGCAGTATCAAGAGCTTGGCGAGATCCCATTTGTAGACCCTATAGTAAACCTACAAACCGTATGTGTAAGTCTTTTAATCCTTGTATTCAGCGGAGTCTTGGCAGGGCTATTACCAGCAGTTAAGGCTATTGAGATTAAGGCTATTGAAGCCATTAGAGAAGAATAATCAAATCACAATAAATAACATGAAACGGATTACGAAGTGGTTACTCTGGATATTGTTTTTTGTCGGAGTAATAATGACCTTTGTTTTTCTTTGGTCCAAGGGACAGGCTAAGCAAGTAAACTATCTTGAGGTATCTCCTTTAGTCGGGGATAGTATTCAAAATCAGATTACGCTCTCTGGGAATATTAAGCCACGAGATGAAGTGTCTATTAAGCCTCAAATTTCAGGTATTATCAGTGAAATACTTGTAGAACCTGGACAAGATGTACAAGTCGGAGATATTATCGCTAAGATTAGCGTTATCCCTGATATGCAACAAGTCAATAGTGCTGAGAGTCGTGTTGAGCAGGAGCGCATAGCTTTAGATAGGGTCAAGCGTATACACTCAAGAGATAAAGCGCTATATGATAAAGGTCTTATCGCTACTGAAGAGTATGAAAAAAGCCGTGCTGAACTTGACCAAGCTCGTGTGCAGTACTCTACGGCAGAGCAGGCTTTACAGATAACAAAAAGTGGTGTAAGTAGCAAATATAGCAAGCAGAGTAGTACCCTTGTGCGTGCAACCATTACAGGTAAGATATTGAGTATCCCGGTTAAGGTTGGTAGCTCTGTTATACAAGCGAATACCCTCAATGAAGGAACGACTATTGCGACTATCGCGGATATGAAGAATCTAATCTTTGAAGGGAATGCTGATGAAACAGAGGTTGGGAAACTAGCCATAGGTCAAACGATGAATCTCTCAATCGGTGCAATAACGGGGCTGAAACTCTCCGCCACACTGGAGTCCATCGCTCCACAAGGAACAGCTACCAATGGTACGATGCTTTTCCCAATAAAAGGGCGACTAACTAGTAGTGATGAGACGCTACTCGCTCAGTTGAGAGCTGGCTTCAGTGCTACGGCAGATGTCGTTATCGTTAAGGCTAAAGGAATTATGACTATTCCTGAGTCTTGTTTGAGTTATCGAGGGGACTCTACTTTTGTGCAAATTATTGGTTCAGATGGACAAGTTAAGGAGCGATACATCAAGACAGGTATATCTGATGGAGCTAAGATAGAAGTCCTTCAGGGACTCAAAAAGGAAGATAAAATTCAAGGTAATGCCATCGCTGACGATGCTAAATAAAAACGATATAAGCCATGACTAAAACAAAGTTAGTTGCTCTAACTCTGGCTCTATGTCCGCTACTGGGTCAGGCTCAGAATGAGTCTAAGGGTAAAGCATTCACCCTTGACGAGTGTATCGCTATTGCCATTAAAAATAATCCAGAGTACCAAAGTCAAGTTATTCGGCATACAGAAACCAAACTGCAGGAAGATATGCGCAAAAGTGCCTTTCTCCCTACGGTGCATGCCTCTCTAGGTAATAGTTGGGATTTGGGTCGTTCGGTGGATAAGACAGGTGTAATGCAAGACCGTTCGTCTCAAAGTCTATCTATCTCTATCGGGGCAAACCTGAATATCTTCTCTGGCTTTAGTCGCCTGCATGAACTAAGAAGTGCCCAACTTCAACGCTCTGCATCTGAGCGTAGTCTCGAGCAAGCACGGCTAAATCTGGGGATGCAAGTAACACAACTCTATTTCTCTTACCTTACGGCTGAGCGTGCTGTAGTTTCTGCTCAAAAGCAGTATCAAAGAAGTACCGACCGCTTGCGATATGCAGAGGGCATGTATGCTGGCGGAAAATGGGGGCAAGATAAATTAGCAAATGCAGAAGCTAATTTAGCTCAGATGACTCTTGCTCTGACACAGGCAGAGGGAGCGAGAGATGAAGCTCGTCTTTCTCTTGTACAAGCCCTTGGATTGCAAGATGTCAATATAGAGCAAATTTCAATTCCTGAGAGTATCAAACTTAGTAATAAGGAAGTCCTTACCTCTCAAAGTCAGGTGCATGAGGCAATACTCGATAGACCCGATATTAAGGCAAACTCGCTTAGAGCGGAAGCCTTACAAGAGCAGATAAAAGCACAGCGTTCGGGGTACATGCCTTCTTTGTCTTTGTCTCTTGGTTATAGCAATAATTATTATAAGGTATTTGGACTAGGTGCTGATGTATTTAATCTTCCTATAAACGAACAGTTTAAACAGAATGGTCGCTCTTACATTGGCTTAAATTTGTCTATTCCTATTTTTGATGCTTTTCAAACTCGTAACCGCATACGAATGAGTAAACTGTCTTATTCGTTGCTTCAAGTCGAACGCAATAATATAGAGGTGCGTCTCCGTAAAGAGTTGGAAACTATTAGACTTAATATGAGTCTTAATGAGAGAAATATCGAAGCAACGCGTGCTAGTCTGAAGGCTACGGAGAAAGCATTTGCTCTAACTGAAGCAAGTTGGCGAGCAGGGAGAGCGACAAGTAATGAATTGAGCGATGCTAATCTGAAGGTTTATCAAACTGAGTTGGACCTCTATACAGCAGAAGCACGTTATCTATTGCAAGTCTATCTGCTTCGTTACTTTCTCAAACATGAATAAAATCAGATCCTAGTCTTTTATAGCCAGAGGTAAAGCTTTACCTCTGGCTTATTTTTATCCGAGTGTTGCGCTTAACGGTGGAATGTGCAATGAGGATATGAAGAGCTTGGCATATTGCACTCTGCTTAATTTATAGTATCTTTGTCTAGAAATTTCAGGAACGTATTAAATAATTCAGAAATGGCTGTATTTGTCAATGAAGTTTCGCGCACTTTTGGGGAATATCTCCTTATCCCTGGTCTTACGACACGTGCATGTACCCCACAAAATGTGAGTCTTAAAACGCCTTTAGTGCGTTATCGTCAAGGAGAAGAACCTCGCATTAGTTTGAATATCCCCTTTGTTTCGGCTATTATGCAATCTGTATCTGGTGATACTCTTGCAATTGAATTGGCGCGTAACGGAGGGCTTTCTTTTATTTTTGGCTCACAGCCCATTGCCGAGCAGGCCGAGATGGTGCGCCGAGTGAAGAAGTTTAAGGCTGGCTTTGTAACGAGTGATTCAAATCTCTCTCCATCTGCAACTCTTCGTGATGTGCTTAAGCTAAGAGAAAAAACAGGTTATTCTACAATAGGAATTACTCATGATGGCAGCAGTCATGGTCGTCTACTTGGACTTGTAACAAGCAGAGATTATCGCCTAGGTACAACTCCAGAAGATACTCCTGTAAGCGAATTTATGACTCCTTATGACCGCCTTGTCGTTGGTAATACTGGCATTACGCTTAAGGAAGCTAATAATCTTATTTGGGAACATAAGTTGAGCACTCTCCCAATCGTTAATGATGACCAAACACTAGAATACTTAGTTTTCCGTAAGGATTACGATAGCCATAAGGAAAACCCTATCGAACTCTCTAATAAGCAAACAAAAGAACTTCTTGTAGGTGCAGGTATCAATACTCGAGATTATAAAGAGCGTGTGCCTGCTCTAGTAGAGGCTGGCGTTGATGTCGTTTGTATTGACTCTTCAGATGGTTATAGCGAATGGCAGTACGATACTCTTAAGTGGATACGCGATAACTATGGCGATAAAGTATTAGTTGGTGCTGGTAATATCGTTGATGCTGAAGGTTTCCGCTACTTAGCTGAAGCAGGTGCTGACTTCATCAAAGTTGGTATCGGTGGTGGTTCTATTTGTATCACTCGTGAACAGAAGGGTATTGGTCGCGGTCAAGCTACTTCTATTATTGAAGTTGCAGAGGCTAGAGACGCTTATTATAAGGAAACAGGCGTTTATATTCCGATTTGTAGCGATGGTGGACTTGTACATGATTACCACATGACCTTGGCTTTGGCTATGGGTGCGGACTTCTTGATGCTTGGTCGCTATTTCGCTCGCTTTGATGAATCTCCTACGCGTAAACTGAAGATTGGTAATAATATCGTTAAGGAGTATTGGGGTGAAGGTTCAAACAGAGCTCAGAACTGGCAACGTTACGATAGTGGCGGCAGTGAAAACCTTAAGTTTGAAGAAGGGGTAGATAGTTATGTACCTTACGCTGGTAAGCTCAAGGACAACCTTGCTGTAACCCTCGGTAAAATGAAAGCTACGATGTGTAGTTGTGGAGCTATTACGCTAGAAGAACTGCAGCGTAAGGCTAAGATTACACTCGTTTCAAGTACGTCTATAGTAGAGGGTGGCGCACACGATGTTATCCTCAAGGACGGCGCAAAGGCTTAACATGATAACAATTATTGGTCCGACAGCATCGGGTAAAACAGCCCTCGCGGCTAAGCTAGCCTATCATTTAGGTTCTGAGGTTATCAGTGCTGATTCTCGTCAAGTCTATCAAGGAATGGATATTGGTACGGGAAAAGATTTGTCGGATTATGTAGTAGATGGCAAGGCTATTCCTTATCATCTAATTGATATTTGTCCTGCTGGTACTCGTTACAATTTGTACGAGTATCAGCGGGATTTTCATCTTGCTTTTTCTGATATCACGAGTAGGGGGATTAAGGAACCCATTCTGTGTGGAGGTACAGGTCTCTATGTGGAAAGCGTTTTAAGAGGGTATAATCTACCTGAAGCTCCTGAAAACTCTGAGTTAAGAGAGCGATTAAAGGGAAAAAGTTTCTCTGAGCTGACAGCTATTTTACACAGCTATGACGTTAGGAATAGACAAGAGTTAGATACGGCTCAGAGGGTTATTCGTGCAATAGAAGTTGAAGAGTATAAACGGCAATATGAGGAGAAGCAAGAAGGAAAAGCTTGCTATGAGGCTGTCCCTTCTGTCATTTTCTGCCTAGACCTAGAGCGAGAGTCTCGTCGCAAGAAAATTAGTGATAGATTGCAACGCAGACTAAATGAAGGTATGACCTCAGAGGTTGAGTCTTTGCTTGCTTCGGGGATTAGTCCTGAAGCTCTAATTTACTATGGTCTAGAATATAAGTGGGTAACGCTCTATGTGACAGGGCAGATTAACTTTACTACAATGGCAGAGCAACTTGAAATAGCTATTCATCAGTTTGCTAAGCGTCAGATGACTTGGTTTAGGGGCATGGAGCGAAGAGGTTTAACTTTAAACTATATTGATGCCTTATTGCCAATGGATGATAAGATAGAGTTGATTTGCAATAAAATGGGAATATGTCTTTAGAGATTGTTCTTGAAGAGATGAGATTTTATGCTCATCATGGAGTCCTAGAGCAAGAGCGTTTAGTTGGAAATAATTTTACCCTCAATCTGGCAATTGGACTAAATACTTACTCTTCATTGTATTCCGATGATTTGAAGGATACAATTAATTATGCTGAGGTGTATAAGGTTGTTCAAAGTGAAATGAATACCCCTTCTGCTCTGCTTGAGCATGTCGTGGGTCGTATAGTTTGTAAAGTGTTTGAACATTGGTCGTTGATTGGTTGGATAGACATAAGTTTATCTAAGCTAAATCCTCCTTTTACAGCAGACCTAAAGGGAGCTACGGTACGTCTTAGAATAGACAGAAGCGAGTATACTAAGCTATTTTCTGTATCTTTGTAAAGAAGCATACTGAAAAAAGTATAAAAAATAGGTTTAGATTACGATAAATGTTGCTGACATTACTCAAAGGAATTCTTATTGGTATGATTGTTTCGGCACCTCTTGGTCCCGTAGGTATATTGTGCTTACGTGAGACCCTTCATGGAGGTCGTCGAGAAGGAATGCTGACTGGAATTGGCGCAATGGTAAGTGATGTCCTATATGGTTTTATCGTTTATCTAGGAGTTGGATTGGTTCTGGATTTTGTTGTTCAGTATGACGCCCTGCTTAGGCTTATAGGAGGTATCATTATTCTCGTATTTGCGGTTTGGGTTTATCGGAACTCTCATAATCCAGTAAAAACTTCCCCAACACAGCGTCTAAGTAAGCGACATGGAGCACGTAAGATTTTAACAGCCTTCTTGGTGACAATCTCAAATCCATTCATCATGCTCTTGATGTTGCCTCTTTATACGAGGTTTCACTTTGTCCAATCTGATGGTTTTGGTTTTACCTTCTTGGTCGCTATGTTGGGCTTGGGTTTAGGCTGTATGCTTTGGTGGTATATCCTAACATACTTAGTTAATTTGATTGCTACACGTACGGGACATGGTGGTGTTCGCATAATAAGTCAAGGTACAGCAATTGTTTTAGGAATTATAGGTGTTATAGGTATTTATACTGGTGTAGAGTCAATCTATTTGGGTGAAAGTACAGGTAATACTAATCATTTAGAGCAATTAAAAAATAATAATCAGCATATTTCCGTTAAAGGTTAAGTACCTAATATAATTTATTGAAGTAAAATGAAGAAGCAAGCACATATACCTTATTTATCTGTTGAGGGATTGACTCTAGAGGACTTACAGCGTTTATTAGAAGTAAAAGGACGTCGCATCTTCATCAATACCTTAA
>RBKG01000161.1 GCA_003640335.1 Porphyromonas sp. | reverse complement strand
TTGCTCTAGATAATTCAATGATATCTAAATAATAAATATTATATTTGGACTATAATTTAGAAACATAACTTATCAAGAGAAGATGAGACTGACAGAAAATGACCCTTGGCTTAAGCCCTACGAGGAACGCATCAAGCGTCGTAACGAATACACCCGTAGTCGTGAACGCTCTCTAACTTGTGGGGGGGATATTAGCCTAAGCGACTTCGCTAGTGGGCATCTATATTATGGCTTACATAAGGATGAACAAGGAGCGTGGATCTTGCGTGAGTTCATGCCTTCTGCTACAGAAGTTTACTTAATAGGGGACTTCAATAGCTGGGAGGTTATGAAGGTGTATCAGCTTAAGCGTATCAACGACTATGGCGATTGGGAACTACGTCTGTCAGAGAACGCTATGAAGCATGGCGACCATTATAAGCTCTTTGTTAAGTGGATTGGTGGCTGTGGCGAACGCATACCTGCATGGGCTCGTCGAGTAGTTCAGGACCCTAATACGGGCGTATTCTCTGCGCAAGTGTGGTTGCCTGAGGCTTATAAATGGGAACACAGTGCGCCCAAGAGTAGCGATAAGCCATTGATGATTTATGAGTGCCATATCGGCATGAGTAGCGAAGAAAAGCGTGTATCTACCTATAATGAGTTTAGAGAGCATGTGCTTCCTCGCATAGCTGAGCTAGGTTACAATGCGATACAGCTCATGGCTATACAAGAGCATCCTTATTATGGCTCTTTTGGCTACCACGTTTCTAACTTCTATGCGCCAAGTAGTCGCTTCGGTACTCCTGAAGAACTGAAAGCTCTTGTCGATGCTGCTCATGGCTTGGGACTTAAGGTAATTATGGACCTTGTTCATAGTCATGCAGTGAAGAATGAAGTAGAGGGTCTTGCTCGTTATGATGGTACTCGTACGCTATTCTTCCATGAAGGAGGTAGAGGAGAGCACCCAGCTTGGGATTCTCTCTGCTTTGATTATGGTCGTAATAATGTTATCCATTTCTTACTTTCTAACTGTAAGTACTGGCTAGAAGAATTCCATTTTGATGGTTTCCGCTTCGATGGTGTGTCTTCTATGCTCTATTATAATCATGGTCTAGGAGAAGTCTTTACTACTTATGCCGATTACTTCAACGGCATGCAAGATGCTGATGCTATGGCTTATCTTGCTATTGCGAATAAGCTCATCCATACAATCAAACCTGATGCGATTACAATCGCAGAGGAGGTGAGCGGTATGCCGGGCTTAGCTAGTAAGATTGAAGACGGAGGCTTTGGTTTTGATTATCGTCTAGCGATGAATATCCCAGACTTTTGGACTCGTCTTGTTAAGGAACAGAGCGATGAGTCTTGGAGCGTGGGAGAGATTTGGTATCAACTTACTAATAGGCGCAATGACGAGAAGACTGTTAGCTATGTAGAAAGTCATGACCAAGCTCTTGTGGGAGATAAGACTCTGATTTTCCGTTTAGCTGATAGCGATATGTACTGGCACATGTCTCGCTCTGACCGCAATCATAGGGTAGACCGTGCAGTCGCTCTTCACAAGATGATACGTTTGGCTACGGCTACAACAATCAATGGAGGATATCTCAACTTTATGGGTAATGAGTTTGGTCATCCCGAATGGATTGATTTCCCTAGAGAAGGTAATGGCTGGAGCTATGACTATGCACGCCGTCAGTGGAGTTTAGCGGATAATACAGACTTGCTCTATAACGATTTGCTTTGCTTTGATAAGGATTTAGCTCATTTTATGCGCTCTAATCCGGAGTTGGCTGATAGCGTTGAGGAGCTTCGTTATGCTCATGAAGAAGACCAAGTGCTTTGCTATAGCAGAGGGGATTTATTCTTCGTCTACAATTTTGCACCCGAACGCTCATACGCAGATTACGAAATCAGTGTTCCCAAGGGTATTTATCAGGAAGTTCTAGATACTGATAGTCCTCTTTATGGTGGATATGGTTTGATTAATCATTCGGTGCTACACCATAGTGAGCCTGTGGGAGATGAAGGCGAACAGCATAAGATTCGTATCTATTTGCCAGCTCGTACGGGTATTATCCTTCAGCGTCGTGATGAGATGCCAGAGGTAGAATACTCAGGTGAAGATTAATTTTGTACGGCTTAATTCTATATAGATTACATATTTCTCTGTATAGATAGCTGTTAATTTGATGTATTTTAGTATCTTTGCAAACGCTTAGCGCAATCTCTGTCGGGAAGTAGTGTGTTGCCCGTTATATTGCGTTTAGTATTAGTACTAATTCAATAAAAGCAAGTCAAAAAATGGACTTTATTAAGATTGTTAACGAAGCGTTTGCTACTGGTAAGGAGCATCCAGCTTTTCGTAGCGGTGATACGATTACTATTGACTATCGTATCAGCGAAGGTGGTAAGGAACGTATCCAGCGTTATCGTGGTGTGGTTATCCGCATCAGCGGTCACGGAGAGAAGAAGCACTTCACAGTGCGTAAAATCTCTGAAGGTGTAGGGGTAGAGCGTATTTTCGCTATCGAAAGCCCATTCATCGACAAAATCACTGTTGAAAAGCTCGGTAAGGTACGTCGTGCTAAGCTTTATTACCTACGTGGTCTTACAGGTAAGAAGGCTCGTATCAAGGAACGTCGTTACAACGCTGCTAAGTAATCTAGCAGTTCAAGCAAGACAATTTATTGGGGCTATCTCACAAGCGTGGGGTAGC
>RBKG01000046.1 GCA_003640335.1 Porphyromonas sp. | reverse complement strand
AAATGCATAAGGAGCTTATCTCTGTAAGTCGAACGCTTATAGAAGAGCTACATAACGGCTTAGGTTATATCGTTGCAGTGGGAACTACAAGTGTTCGAACTTTAGAGAGTCTTTATCATTTAGGTGTAGAGTTGTATCTAAATCCAGACAGAAGTGTAGACACACCTCTTGCTGTCGCTCAATGGGAGGCTTATGAGCATCAGAGTAAGCATGCAGAGATTAACGCAAGTATGGCTATTGATGCTATTCGTAGGTATATGGATAGAAATGACCTAACGCAATTAGTTTTTCCTACAGCCATATTGATTGCTCCAGGATATGTCTTTCGTATTGTAGAAGCATTGGTGACAAATTTTCATCAACCAGATAGCACCTTACTTCTACTTATTGCAGCCTTCGTTGGAGATGGTTGGAGAGAAATATATAACTATGCCTTAGCTCAAAAATTTCGTTTCTTAAGCTATGGTGATAGTTCCTTGTTATTCAAGAAACAATAATCTAATATCAAAGTATTATGGCACTAAATACAGAGAAATATAAACTCTATACCAAGGGAGGCGACAAGGGGAAAACAAGCCTTGTCGGGGGAAAGCGTGTTGCTAAGCATTGTACACGTATTGAAAGCTACGGCTCTATCGATGAGTTGAATTCATTTATTGGAGTCTTGCTGAGCCACGACCTTCTAGATGAGGACGTAAAAACTCTGGAATGGATACAGCAGAAACTCTTTAGTGTAGGCTCATATCTTGCTACAGACCCACAGCAAACCGAGTTTCGCATGGAGAGCCGCATTACAGAGCAAGCACTAGCTCGTATTGAGGGAGAGATAGATAGATTGAATGATGCTGTACCTCCTCTTAATGCGTTTATATTGCCATCAGGCGGTCCTACTTCTGCTGCAGCGCATGTTTGTCGCTCCGTTTGTCGTAGAGCCGAGCGAGCTATTTATAGACTACATGAAGAAGAACCCGTAGGGGCAGAAGTTCTTTGCTATGTAAATAGGCTTAGTGATTATTTCTTTGCCTTAGCTAGAAAAGAAAGTTATAGGCTAAATGCTAAAGAAACAACTTGGAAGTACGATGAAGATTAAGTGATTAAGGCAGAACGTCACACAAAATCATAACTAAGGAGCCATCATAGAGCGTTGTCGCAACTATGGTGGCTTCGTTGCTATCTTCTATTTTGAGCTTTTTGCGTAGAGCTTCAGCCGAGAGCGGAAAATTGCGACAAGTTATTTGAGCTTTTGGAACTTCCGATTTTAGCCTTTTAATGATTTTGGACTCGTAAGGAATTATCTCTAAGATGCGAAATTTGCGACCAGGGAAGTCCTCTATAAGTTCTGTATTCGTATAAAGTTGACTATTGGGGTGTAACTTGCTTACAGACAATCGTTCTGAAATAAGATTATATAGCCCTAGCTTTAGTAGTGAGCCGAAAGGCTCATAAAGAAATGTTCCTAGAGAAGAGGAGAAGTTCGGTTGAGCGGTTTGTTCTTCCTGAAGCGTCCCCGAAAAGCTTAGTTCATTTCCCTGACTATCTATATTATAGGCCGTTAGTCGGGTATTTTGTAGCCTTTCTTCTTCGCATATATTGGAGTTAGGATATATCTCTAGAAGTATTTCTTTAACTTCTCCTCGAAGAGCAATACAGTGAATTCCTTTGATAGCATCAATGGTTCGCAAAGTATGGGTAATGTCCAGCATAGGAGACACTTTGGCTAGAATTCGAGTGTGTATAGCTTTGTCTTGCAAGGCTCTAATACGCAGAATGAGTTCTTGCAGAGAGGGGGTACAGTCTTCAAGAGCATAGACACGCTTATCAGCCTTTTGGTCTTCCCTTCGTGCTGGATCCACGTATATGAGGGTAGGCTCATACTTTGTGAGTAAGTCCTCCAATAGAAGCATTGAGTCCGCATGAATTAGCTCAATGTTTCTCTCCTTACATAACTTACCTAGATTATACTCAGTAGCATTAGCTAGTTCTTCATTCTGTTCGGTGTATATACTCCTTTGAGCAACAGAGCTTAATGCCCAAAAATCTACACCCATACCCCCTGTAAGGTCTAATAGAATATCTTCTTTTTGAACAAATCTTCTTTTATGTAGGGCAGTAGGTTCGCTTGAAGCCTGCTCTAGATTCAGTTGACTTGGAATATAAACTTGAGCCTCAAACCAAGAGGGGAGCTTGCGTTTTAGTTTACTCCTCAATGATGCTTGTATTGCTACAGCCCTACGTTCGTCTGAAGTATCACCTATATGCTGAGACAGAGCAATCCTGTCAGCAGATAGGTCTTTATATTTCTCTGTTAAGTTTATAATCTTCTGAATATCCATATCAATGAAATGCAATTTCCTCTAATAGGGCAATGCAAGTGGGACAAATTTAGATAAAAAACTTCAAGTGAAATCTTTTTGAAACCTATGTAACTGTCTCATTATAGTTGAGTGAAAACTACTTTGTGTTTTAGTTAATCTCCAGTTGTAAGTACGCGTACTTGTTTCGGTGTGTACGTGTACTTACTTTTGTGAGTGTGCGTACTTAAGTTTGTAAGTACGTAGTACTTTCTGGAGACTTCAGCTGAAGTCTGTACAAACTACACGTGTAGTCTGCACAAACTTCAGCCGTAGTTTGTACAGACTTCGCCGTGGTTTTGAGAATAGGAAATGAAGTCTTTGCTTTTACTTAGTTATTTTGATTCGCT
>RBKG01000154.1 GCA_003640335.1 Porphyromonas sp. | reverse complement strand
GATTAGTACACCACACGCATATACCAATAAGTTCTAGATTAGCGTTATTTAGAAAGATTATAGTCAAGACATAATGCCAATAAATCATAAAACAATAGGGCTTGCCCTTACCCTTGTAGTTTCAGCTCTACCTCTTATTGGGCAAGAGCAGAAAGTTGACACCCTGAAGGTATCAGGAGAACGTATTGACTTTCCCTCCGTTGACTATGCCCACCCAACAACTAAGATTATTGCTGACGTCAAGATCACCGGAGCTCCTAGCTACGATGACTTTGTACTCAAGAGTCTCTCCTCTCTATCTCCAGGAGATGAAATTCAAATCCCTGGTATTGCTATTACAAATGCGATTAATCGCTATATGCAGTATGGCTATTTTTCAAATGCCAAGATAGTTGCAACTAAATATGTCGGTAATTATGTTTGGCTTGAGATCCAACTAACGGAGAACCCTCGTATTGGGACTGTTACCTTCTCTGGCATTGGTAAAAGTGATAGAGAAGAGCTTGAGAAGCGTGTTGGTCTACGTAAAGGAACTCAGATATCACCTAATATCTTTGAGCGCACCCGTCAGCTTATCAAAAAATATTTTGATGAGAAGGGGTATCGCGAGATGAAGCTCAGCATCAAGCAAGAGCCTGATTTGAAGGAAAAAAACTTCTCTAATATCACAATTGATATTGATAAGAGCGGGAAAACCAAGATTGCTGAGATACATTTCAATGGAAATAGCGTGCTTAGTGATAACCAACTCAAGCGTGCTATGAAAAAGACCAATGAAACATTCTCTTTCAAGAGATTGAAATCAAGCTTCTTAGAAATCTTTGACTCCAAGAAACTTGTTGATGACGAATATCGTAAAGACCTGCAGAACCTAATCACACGCTATCATAAAGCAGGTTATCGTGATGCAGAGATACTTAGCGATAGTATTGTGCCTCGCCAAGATGGTTCACGTAAATCCGATATATATATCAATATCCACGAAGGACAAAAGTACTACATCAAGGATATTCGTTTTATAGGGAACACTAAGTATAATAGCGAAGCATTACGACAGATTCTTGGCATGAAGTCTGGCGACGTATATGACCAGTCACGCTTAACTGAGCGCCTTCAAAGTGATGAAGATGCTGTTATGAATCTGTATTATAATAATGGTTATTTATTTGCAGGTATAGACCCCGTAGAGACGAATGTAGAAGGCGACTCTGTATCTCTTGATATACGTGTCACTGAAGGGCCTCAAGCAACTATTAACAAGATTATTATTAGGGGCAACGACCTTGTATATGAAGATGTTATTCGCCGAGAGCTATATACTAAACCAGGACAGCTCTTTAGTCGCGAAGATATAATGAACTCTGTGCGCCTATTGAACCAATTAGGTCACTTTGACGCAGAAAAATCTATCCCTAATCCAGTTCCTGACCAACAAAATGGTACGGTAGATATTGAATATGATTTAGTACCAAAGAGTAATGACCAACTTAACCTATCTATAGGATGGAGTCAGACCGGACTTATCGGGACTGTTGGCTTTACTTTCACTAACTTCTCTATTCAAAATTTATTCCGCCCTAGTATGTACAAGGGGATTATTCCACAAGGGGATAATCAAAAGCTTTCTATCCAAGCACAAACCAATGCTCGCTATTACAATCAAGTAAGCATCAGCTTTAGCGACCCTTGGTTCGGGAAGAAGCGTCCTAACTTGCTTAGCGTGAGTGCACACTACTCTAGATCAACGGCTATCGACTCTCGGTACTACAGCCAACAGATGAACAATTACTACTCTGCATATTCTCCCTATGGCTATGGATATGGTAGGTATAGTGGATATGGCTACGATGATAGTTATTATCGTAATGGTGCTGGTAGTACCCTCTATGAAAACTCTTACGATAGCGATAAGAGCTTAACTATGCTTGGTTTCTCTATTGGAAATGGACGCAGACTTAGCTGGCCAGACAATTGGTTCCAAGTTTACACTTCGCTCAATTACAATCACTACAGACTGAATAACTGGATTTACAATACGTTTGAGAACTTCCATGATGGCACCGCTAACGACGTCAATCTAGAGTTCAGAGTAGAACGTAATTCTATAGATAACCCTACTTATACTCGCCGAGGCAGTGAATTCTCTTTCTCTGTGGCTCTAACACCTCCTTATTCTTCTTGGGATGGAAAGGATTATAGCAGTAGCATGCTTCCTGAAGCAGAACGTTATAAATGGCTAGAGTATCACAAATGGAAGTTCTCTGGTAAGATGTATATACCTCTACTCAATCCTATGACGGTAAAACGTACTCCAGTACTTATGACCCGTGTAGAAGGAGGTATTATTAGTAGCTATAACAAGTACAAGCGTTCGCCTTTTGGTACCTACTATGTAGGTGGAGATATGATGAGCTCTAGTATGTCGTCATACATGAATGAGACTATTAGCCTTCGAGGTTATGCGAATGGTAGTATTGCTGGTTCTCAGTATGACTATGCGTACTCTTATTTTAAGACAGCACTAGAACTACGCTACCCTCTTATCTTCGAACAATCAACTACAATTTGGGTACTCGGCTTCCTTGAAGCAGGTAATGCTTGGAGAGAAAATAACCGATATAATCCATTTGACCTCAAACGCTCTGCTGGTGTAGGGGTACGTATTATGCTACCTATGGTTGGACTACTCGGCATAGACTGGGC
>RBKG01000219.1 GCA_003640335.1 Porphyromonas sp. | reverse complement strand
GTTATCGGAATAACGAAGAGCATACTGTCTATGCGGTCTAAGATACCTCCATGACCAGGGATAAGAGAACCTGAATCTTTTACCCCCGCATTACGCTTGAGCATAGACTCAAAGAGGTCTCCCCAAGTAGCGAATACAGAAATAACGATACCTAAAATAATACCCTCAGTAACATCGAACATAGTTGCATCTAAGAAATAAGCAAGGAGTGTAGTTGAAATAACACTGAAGAGCATGCCGCCAAAGAAGCCTTCCCAACTCTTCTTGGGTGATAAGCTAGGGAATAGGCGATTCTTACCAATTCTGCTTCCAACGATATAAGCTCCTGTGTCATTTGCCCAAATAGCAACAACGGCAGTTAGTAAGATACTAGGGTAACTATCCTTGAGCAATGTAGCAAGGGTAATAGGAAGAGTAATGTATATATGCCCGAAGATGATTTTAGATATTTCGACAGGCTGTTCTGAGCGATTGCTATACAAGCTGCGGACAAGAATAAATAGGAGGTAAAATATAAAAATACCTAATGAAGGTCCTAGTAAAAAGGATGTAAGTCCTGCAGAGTTTATCATGAAGATACTCGCTAATGCATCAAGAATAACCCTAAGAGGGCGTGTGCGATGCAACCTATTAAGCTCGGCGTATTCCCAGTGAGCAGCAAATGCTATAAATGAGAAAACTACAAGAAAGAAAGGCATACAATCAATATAGATTGCACTAAAGATCAGGGCTACATAGATGATGCCCGATAGACTTCGTTTAACTAGCTCGTTCATTTGGTTTTTGTTTGGGTTTAATAGATATGCGAATACCGAATAAGGCTATAATTAGTCCTATTCGGTATCTTTTTATTGGGGTTAATCTCGTATTTCTTTATAGTTGTTCAGCATCAGATGCTAAAGAACAATTTTCTTCATTATTGTCAGAATCTGTTGAGGACTCAGGTTCTGTGAGTTTATTTCCTCGCTCTTCATTGGCTGCTTTAATCTCGTCAGCTCTACTTGTCCATTGTCGCTTACCGAGTAGACGTTCTACATCCTCGGTATAGATAACTTCTGCTTCAAGGAGTAAATCGCTTAGAGCCTTATGCCCTTCAGCTTTTTCTTGCAATAAGTCCTTTGCTCTTTGATATTGTTGTGCAATAATAGCATTGACTTCTTGGTCAATCAGTTCCGAAGTCTTATCGCTATAAGGCTTTGATATGCCGTATGCGTCTCCTTGTATCTTTGAGTAATTGACATTAGGAAGCTTGTCGCTCATACCATAGTAAACAACCATTGCGTAAGCCAGCTGAGTGATGCGTTCAAGGTCATTAGCTGCACCAGTAGAAATGCGCCCAAGGAAGATTTCTTCTGCAGCTCGCCCTGCAAGGGTCGCACACATTTGGTCAAGTAGAGCTTGAGTGGTGGTAATCTGTCTTTCTTCTGGTAGATACCATGCTGCACCAAGGGCTTTTCCTCTAGGAACAATCGTAACCTTAACAAGCGGATTAGCATATTCAAGGAACCAGCTCACTACAGCATGACCAGCTTCATGTATAGCGATGCTTCTACGTTCTTCGCTAGTCGTAATCGCATTCTTTTTCTCAAGACCACCAATAATGCGGTCTACAGCATTCATGAAATCAGCTCTGCTAACAAATTCCTTCTCATTACGAGCGGCAATAAGAGCAGCTTCGTTACAGATGTTTGCGATGTCTGCACCCGAGAATCCTGGAGTTTGGCGTGCTAGCAAATCTAGATCCAGGCTACTGTCTGTCTTGATATTCTTTAGATGTACAGTGAAAATCTCTTTACGGTCATTGATGTCTGGAAGGTCAACAAATATCTGTCTGTCAAATCGTCCAGCACGAGTAAGAGCTCCATCGAGGATATCTACGCGGTTTGTTGCAGCTAGGATAATGATTCCACTATTAGAACCAAATCCATCCATCTCAGTAAGAAGCTGGTTAAGTGTGTTTTCACGCTCATCATTTCCACCAAGGTTTTGTGAATTACTTCTTGCTCGGCCGACAGCATCGATTTCATCAATGAAGACAATACAAGGCGCTTTTTCTTTAGCCTTAGCGAAGAGGTCTCTTACGCGACTAGCACCTACACCAACGAACATTTCGACAAAATCAGAGCCTGATAGAGAGAAGAATGGTACGTGTGCTTCACCTGCAACGGCTTTAGCAAGCAGAGTCTTACCTGTTCCTGGAGGTCCTACAAGAAGAGCTCCTTTAGGTATCTTAGCTCCGAGCTGTGTGTATTTATTGGGATTCTTTAAGAAGTGTACGATTTCTTCTACTTCTTCTTTGGCTTCGTGTAGACCAGCTACATCAGCAAAAGTGATGGACATACTATTTTTATCATGTAGCTTAGCTTTGCTTTGCCCGACAGAAAAAATACCGCCACCGCCTAGTCCGCCAGATCCACTGCCTCCCATAGAACGACGCATCATCCAAAACCAAAACCCTACAAGGAGTAGAGTAGGACCAAAAGAAAGGAGATAACCCCAAAATCCTGTTTGCGATTGCGTATAAGTTAGTTTAGCTGTAATTCCAGATTGGTCATAGAAATCACTGAATTTATCAACCGATGGGATATTACTTTTTACTGTGACAAGCTTGCTTTTGTCTCCATTAACGCCTTTTAGGTCTGCAGACGAAAACACACTGTCTATCATGTGTCTCTTGATAACGGCTGAGACTTCATTATTACCTCTATCAACGGTCATTTCGCTGAAGGCCTGCTTTGTAGCAGCTCTCTTGAAGTCATTCCAGCTCAAATCCTTATTTACAGAAACATTACCGTCATAAAGGAATAGCACTGCCAATGCAATGAGAATAAGTCCGTAGAACCACATCTCATTGAAGCGAAAGCTTTTCTTTTCTTTTTTTTGTTCTGACATTGAGTTTAATTATATGCTTTTCTCCTACAACAAGAGTTATTGCTTATTAGTTTATTCATACAAAATCCTTAGAGAAGCAATTTTCTGGTGTATGTAGTGAGAAAGTTATCGTATTTTGAAGAAGTCATAAAAATAGGGCTGGTCAAAACATATTCTGACACAGCCCTATATTTGATGTAAAGAGTAATCTTATTTAGATTACATCATGCCACCCATACCGCCCATGCCTGGAGCCATTGCTGGTGCAGGATTATCTTCCTTCTTGTCTGCGATAACGCATTCCGTAGTTAAGAACATACCTGCGATAGAGGCAGCATTTTCAAGTGCAACACGAGTAACCTTAGCAGGGTCAATGACACCTGAAGCGTATAGATTTTCAAATTTATCTAGACGTGCATTGTATCCGAAGTCATCTTTGCCTTCACGTACTCGCTGAACGATGACAGCTCCTTCCTTTCCAGCATTAGCGACAATCTGACGTAGAGGTTCTTCAATCGCACGTTTTACGATTTCAATACCTGTCGTTTCATCGTCATTATCTCCTGTAAGTCCGTCAAGAGCAAGCGTTGCACGGATGTAGGCTGTTCCACCTCCAGGTACAGTGCCTTCTTCAACGGCTGCACGCGTTGCGCTGAGAGCATCATCGACACGGTCTTTCTTCTCTTTCATCTCAACTTCACTAGCTGCACCGACATAAAGAACTGCTACACCTCCAGCTAACTTGGCAAGGCGTTCTTGTAGCTTTTCCTTATCGTAGTCGCTAGTTGTTTGTTCGATTTGAGCCTTGATTTGAGCTATACGTTCACTGATAGCCTCCTTACTGCCAGCTCCATTGACGATAGTTGTGTTATCCTTATCAACGGTAATCTTCTCAGCAGTACCAAGCATATCAAGTGTTACGCTATCTAGTTTGAGTCCTAGCTCTTCACTGATAACTACACCGCCTGTAAGGGTTGCAATATCTTGGAGCATAGCCTTACGTCTATCCCCGAAGCCTGGAGCCTTTACAGCACATACCTTGAGGCTACCACGTAGACGGTTTACTACAAGCGTAGTAAGAGCTTCGCTCTCGATGTCCTCAGCGATAATGAGTAAAGGACGACCTGTTTGAATCGTTTGCTCTAGGATAGGAAGGACTTCTTTGAGTACACTGATTTTTTTATCGTACAGAAGAATGAAAGGATTTTCAAGTTGAGCTTCCATCTTCTCGCTGTTAGTTACGAAATAAGGAGAGAGGTATCCGCGGTCAAATTGCATTCCTTCTACGACCTCAACAGTCGTTTCAGTTCCCTTAGCTTCTTCTACCGTGATAATACCTTCTTTCTTTACTTTACGCATAGCTTCAGCAATGAGTGCTCCGATATGCTCGTCGCCATTAGCTGAAATCTTAGCAACATGCTCAATCTTTTCAAAGTCGTCACCAACCTCTTGAGCCATAGCACGTATTTCAGAAACGACTTTTGATACAGCCTTATCAATACCACGCTTGAGGTCCATTGGGTTTGCTCCAGCTGTAACGTTTTTAAGACCAACGCCTATAAGTGCTTGAGCTAAGATTGTAGCCGTCGTAGTGCCATCACCAGCATCATCATTTGTTTTGCTTGCAACTTCTTTCACAAGCTGTGCTCCCATGTTTTCAAATGGGTCTTCAAGCTCAACTTCCTTAGCTACAGATACACCATCCTTAGTAATGTGTGGTGCTCCATAGGTTTTGCTGAGGATTACATTGCGTCCTTTAGGACCAAGTGTAACTTTGACTGCATTTGCTAAAGAATCCACGCCCTTCTTGAGAAGGTCACGTGCTTCCATATCGAATTTTATCTCTTTTGCCATAATAGTCTGATATTTGTCTTGTCAAGTTTAAAGTGTTGCTAAAGCATCATTCTGACGCATGATGAGAAATTTTTCGCCTTCGTGCTCAATTTCTGTTCCAGCATACTTGCCGTATAGAATGATATCTCCAACCTTAAGAATCATCTCTTCGTCCTTAGTTCCTGTCCCGACAGCGATGATTTCGCCTTTGGCTGGTTTTTCTTTAGCTGAGTCGGGAATGATAATGCCACCGATAGTTTTTTCTTCAGCCGCAAGAGGCTTAACTAGGATGCGATCTGCAAGTGGTTTAATACTCATAATTCGATTGTTCTTATTTGTTTAATTTTTCCAATCTCTAAGGCAATGCACGTGCCATTGATTAGAAGGCTGACAATTTGTCTTTAAGTGCTGCGACTAATAAATCATTAGCCTTGCGGTCTTGGGTCGCTACGCGTATGTGATAGGGACTTAGGGTTTTGAAGTTGGAAGCATCTCTAATGAGTATTCCAAATTCTTGTGCTAGTTCCTCTTTAAGCTCTTGTGCTCGTTTGGGTGTCTTCAAAAGCATGAAATGAGTATCACTATCTTCTAATTCAATGCCAGGTATTTGAGAGAGTGCTAGACGTAGTCTATCAGTTTCTTCCCATAGATTTACTCTATTGATTGTCTCAGGAAAATTATGCTGAGCAATCCATATTCCTGCCTCTATAGCTAGGGCATTGACGCTCCATGGTTGCCGAATATGCCTAATTTTAGTAGCAATAGATGGCGATGTTAGGATATATCCGATGCGTAGCCCCGGTATCTTATAGCGCTTAGTGAGCGAGTAAATATAGAGGTGTTTGTCGTCTAGGGTAAGTTTTGGGAGTACTTTTCTTGAATAATACTCATAGCTACGGTCAATGACTAGGATTTCATCATCATAATCTTCACTCTGAACTAGTCCCGTTGGATTATTAGGATTGCATAGCCATCTTATTGATGCTTGAGGCGTAATGGTTGATTGGTAAACCTCCGAAGCTGAGCGATACTCACTAAAAGTAGGTTCGTTTATTTTGACTGGCTTACCTGAGAAAAGATGGGCAATTAAGTAGATAGCTTCCGTTGCTCCATTAGTGACAACTACACTGTCAGGGCTAACGTTATGATGCTCGGCCAAGAGTTTCTGCAGGGTGTATGGTTCTGGTTCTGGATAGGATGCTGTACAAATAGGCAATACCTCTCTCAAGTGTTCTATGAGAGAGGTATTATCAGTATTTTGATGTACATTGGAACTGAAATTAGCTACAATATGCTTGTATTTATATAGGTCGTCACCGTGTCCATTAATCATATTTTAGGCAGCTATATATGTAATCAATATCTAGATGTTGTCTGAGATGATTGGCTAGTTTATCATACTGTTCATTCTTGAATTGCTCGTAGTCTTGTAGACTATCTTGCTGTACTAGCTTATCTTTATGTGGAGCTAGAATAAAGTCTATAAATGCAGGATTATCTAGAATGCCATGCAGATAAGTTCCCATACAGCGCTCATTTAAGAAGTAACCATCTGCTCTGCCATCTTCAAGGATCGTTAAAGGAGATGCTTCCGCCTCATCGATAGGAGTTGTTCGGCCCATGTGAATTTCATAACCTTGACAGACGGTATCGTGATTTAAGAAGGTAAATTGGCGTTGCTTAGTGACCTTATCTCCTTCCATAGTTGTGCTCGTCGGAAGAAGTCCAAGACCAGGTAAACGAGGTATATTACCCTCTACGCCGTTAGGGTCGCACACCTCAACACCCATTATTTGGTATCCACCGCAGATGCCGAGTACTGTTTTCCCATTACGGAAAGCTCGTATGATAGCTTGAGCAGCACCATTGCTACGCAGTTCTGCTAAGTCTGATAGAGTACTTTTACTCCCTGGAATAATCACAATATCTGCATGCTCAATGTCATAAGGGTTATTGCTGTAAAACAGATGTACTCTAGGGTCTGCCTCTAGACGAGCAAAATCTGTATAGTTGGATAGATATCTGAGGAGTACAACTGCGATATTAACTTTTCCTTCTTGTCGCTCTTTAGACCTTTTGCTTAGAGCTACAGAGTCTTCTTCCTCAATGATAATATCTTCAAATTGGGGAACAATACCAACTACGGGAACAGAGCAAAGGTCTTCAAGAATCTTTTGTCCTTCCTCAAACAATCTGATATCACCTCTAAATTTATTGATGATAATACCTTTGATGAGTTTGCGCCATTCAGGTTTCTGAAGCATAATAGAACCATATACAGATGCAAATACACCTCCTCTATCAATATCTGCAACCAAGAAGACTGCGGCATCTGCATACTCTGCCATGGGCATATTGACCAAATCGCTCTTCTGTAAGTTTAATTCACTGATGCTACCAGCACCCTCCATAACGATAGGGCTATACTTATGGCTTAAACGGTCAAATGCTGTATGTACCTCTTCCCTTAGATGCTCACGCCCTATTGTCCGAAAGTATTCATAGGCGTCTTTGTTTCCAATAGGCTTCCCATGTAGCACAACTTGACTACGCTTATCACTACTCGGTTTAAGTAGTAGAGGATTCATATCTGTATGGGGAGCTATCCCAGCAGCTTCAGCTTGTACCGCTTGAGCTCTACCTAGTTCAAGCCCTTCTGGGGTTGCGTAGGAATTCAGCGCCATGTTCTGAGCTTTGAATGGTGCAGGGTGATAGCCATCTTGAAGGAGTACACGGCACATACCCGTAGCCAAGATGCTTTTGCCGACATCACTACCTGTGCCAACAAACATGATAGGCTTTAGCTTTTGAGTCACGACTTTAGAGCTGTTAAAACGTTATACAAGGGAGTAAGAAGCGCTGCATTTACGAGTCTCATCTATCTTTACAGAGATGAGTTTAACGCCAGTACCGGCTAATTGTTGAGGTCCTACAACTGTCACGAGGTACTGAGCAAGTTGCTCCGCTGTGGGATTGAATGGAACGGTAACGATATCTTCTGGAACTATGTCTTTGAGCTGCTCCAGAAGTGGGTCTTCTTGCCAAAGCACCATTTTATGGTCCCAATTCACCTCCAACCACTCGCATAGATGAGCCTTAATTAGGCTGAAATCAATGACTCTACCAAGGTCATCTAATTCATTTGCAGTACATGTAAAATGAATGCGATAATTATGCCCATGCAGATGACGGCATTTATTTTCGTGCCCTACGACACGATGTCC
This sequence comes from Porphyromonas sp., assembly GCA_003640335.1. Taxonomy (GTDB): domain Bacteria; phylum Bacteroidota; class Bacteroidia; order Bacteroidales; family Porphyromonadaceae; genus Porphyromonas. Next base: position 2,027 of record RBKG01000219.1, on the reverse strand, counting down.
CATACTTATATCGTGGTATCGTTCTACTGTAATCATATTTGTATCTATTGTTGGCTGGCAATGATTTTATCGTCCTCGCTTGTTAGGTGTAGCGTTGTGCCAGAACTGATTTCTCCATCAAGAATCATATCTGTAAGCCTATCCTCAATCTCCCTTTGGAGTACTCGGCGAAGAGGTCTTGCTCCATACTCAGCACTATAAGCCATCTTAATAAGAGTCTGAATAGCGGCACTATCAAGCTCAACATTGTAACCTTGCTGCATTAGTCGCTTACGCAATGGCTTAAGCTCAAGCTCTATAATTTGAGAGAGAGCGTCTTCACTGAGAGAGCTGAATGATATGATTTCATCTAACCTATTAAGAAACTCTGGGCTGAAAGTCTTGTTAAGGGCTTTCTTCATAATGTCTTGACCTCGACTTTCAAGGTTATCACCTAATGAAAAACCAATACCTCGTCCAAAGTCTTTTGCTTGACGAGAGCCTGCATTAGATGTAATCATGATAATCGTATTACGAAAATCAACCTTGCGCCCATAGCTATCAGTTAAGAAGCCCTCATCAAGTACTTGCAAAAGTAGATTGAATACATCTGGGTGAGCTTTCTCTATTTCATCAAAGAGTACTACAGAGTAGGGCTTACGACGTACTTGTTCAGTTAGCTGTCCTCCTTCATCATAGCCAACATATCCAGGAGGAGCACCAACAAGTCTGCTTACAGCAAACTTCTCCATAAACTCACTCATATCAACGCGTATCAGAGCATCTGTAGAGCCAAAAAGCTCTTCGCAAAGACTCTTTACAAGGTGCGTTTTGCCCACGCCTGTTGGTCCAAGTAATAGAAAACTTCCAATAGGACGCTTTTCATCTCTTAACCCAAGTCTATTGCGCTTGATACTGCGTGCAATTTTATCCACAGCTTCATCTTGACCAATGACTCTAGACTTAAGTACTGAATTCAAACTCTTCAAGCGAGTAAAATCATTACTAGAGAGGTTTTGAACTGGAATAGATGTCATCATGGCTACAACTTCTGCCACATCGTCAGAGTTTATCTGAGTTCTTTGCTCCTGACTCTGTTGCATCAGCTGGTCTTGAGCATCTGAAATCTCTTGCTCAATCTCTCGCTCCTTATTTCGGTAGCTAGCTGCTAACTCAAACTTTTGTTCTCGGATAGCCTCTAGTTTTTTCTGAGAGTATTGATTGCGTTTCTCTTCTAGTGCTAATACGGACTCAAGGTTACCTCCTGATACGCGCTTATTGCCTTTACGACTACCAGTTTCATCCATGAGGTCAATAGCCTTATCTGGGAAAAAGCGGTCATTAAGGTAGCGGTCAGCCAGACTTACCATCGATTGTATAGCCTCTTCGGAGAAACTTACTTGATGGTGCTCTTCATAACGAGATTGTAATTGCTTGAGAATTTCTAATGTTTCTTCCGCTGTACTTGGTTCTACAATAACCTTCTGGAAGCGACGCTCTAGAGCTCCATCTTTTTCAATATGCTTTCGATACTCCTCAAGAGTAGTAGCTCCTATACATTGGATACCTCCACGAGCAAGCGCAGGCTTCATCATATTGGCTGCATCCATGCTTCCACTACCTCCACCAGCACCTACCATTGTATGGATTTCATCAATATATATAATGATATTGCTGCTAGCCTCTAGTTCATCTAGAATACCCTTGACGCGTTCTTCAAATTGTCCTCGGTATTTTGTCCCAGCTACTAAGCCTGATAAGTCAAGTTCAAGAAGTTTTTTTCCAATAAGGTGAGCAGGAACATCTCCAGAAACAATCCTTTGGGCAAGCCCTTCGACAAGGCTTGTCTTACCTACACCCGGTTCTCCAATGAGAATAGGATTACTTTTTCTTCTTCTGCCAAGTATTTGAGAAATGCGTTCTATTTCGCTTGTACGTCCAATTACAGGGTCAAGTTTTCCTGCTTTTGCTAGCGCAGTAATGTCACGACTAAATTGAGAGAGTAGTGGCGTTTTATTCCCAGCTCGCTTTCCTCCATTATCTTTTGC
>RBKG01000222.1 GCA_003640335.1 Porphyromonas sp. | reverse complement strand
ATATGACGACGACTATGCAGTATACCTCGACGTTCATCAAGTTTAGCGATATTATTATCTATCTGCTGTCTTAGGATATCTACATAAAAAGACGATGCTCGTTTCGGTAAAACCTCTCCCGTTTGGATATAATGCTTCATCTCTTCAAATATCCAAGGTTGCCCGATAGATGCACGACCGACCATAACGCCATCAACGCCATAAGTATCGAATGCTCGTTTAGCCTGCTCTCCATTAGTAATATCACCATTACCTATAATAGGGATATGCATACGAGGATTATTCTTAACAGCTCCAATGAGCGTCCAATCAGCTTCTCCTGTATACATCTGAGCTCTTGTACGACCATGAATTGTAAGCGCAGAAATGCCACAGTCTTGCAATTCCTCTGCCAACTCAACGATTATTTTACTCTCGTTATCCCAGCCCAAACGCGTTTTTACGGTTACAGGGATTTTAACTGCCTTCACGATATTACGCACGGTCTCAACCATCAGTTCGGGACTACGTAGCATACCACTCCCTGCTCCCTTACCTGCAACTCGCTTTACGGGACAGCCAAAATTTAAATCCAAAATATCGGGTCCAGCCTCTTCGCTGATACGAGCAGCTTCCACCATAGCATCAATATCTCGCCCATAAATTTGAATAGCTGCAGGACGCTCCTCGTCATCTATAATAAGTTTGCGCTTAGTACTTGCGACATCTCGTATCAGAGCATCACTACTAACAAACTCCGTGTACACCATATCAGCTCCAAAACGCTTACAAAGCAAACGAAAAGCCACATCAGTGACATCTTCCATAGGAGCTAACAGCAATGGATACTCCCCTAAATCTATATTACCTATTTTCATCTCTTGTATTATAATCAGCTATATATTTATTTGCAACCATCAAGGCTCTATGAATATCTGCACACACATATTCAGAACCAATTAATTCTTCTAGACCACTCTTCTCTAGTGTTTCTTTAACATTAGGATTTACACCACTCAATATCAAACGAGTCTTACGTTTATTTAGATTCTGATAGAGTTCACTTAGATTATAAACGGCCGTAGAATCCATAAATGGGACAAAGCGCATACGCAGAATGCAGACCCTCGCTTCATTCTTGGGCTCTCTTCTTAAAGCTTTTTCCATATGTTCCTCAAAGCCCGCAGCTGTACCAAAGAAGAAAGGACCTTCAATCTCGTACACTTCCACCTCATCAGGCAATTCAAGAAGCTCAGTATCTGTATGCACTACATCATCAGAGCTACTTGACATCCGAAGTCTATCACTTGAGACACTCATCTTTGTAGAGTCTATAATGCGCTTAAAAATAAAGAGCATTGATAATAAAATACCTGACTCAAGAGCAAAAGTTAGCGATGAGAATATCGTCAAGAAGAGTGTTACAATTAAAACAATCCATCCTGCACGAGGACCTCGCAACATGTGCAAGATTGTACGCCAACCACTCATATTGAGTGATACAATAACCAATACTCCCCCCAAGGCAGCCATAGGAATATATGAAACCAAAGGCATCAGACATAGGAAACTCAACAACAATATCACGGCATGAACGACTCCGGCAATTGGCGTTCGTCCTCCGTTATTGATATTCGTCATCGTACGCGCTGTAGCTCCCGTTACGGGAAGACCTCCAAGGAATGGAACCACCATATTAGCAATACCCAAAGCAATTAGTTCCGTATTGGGAGAATGCTTATCCTTAATCATACCATCGACGATACGAGCAGTGAGCAAACTCTCAATAGCCGCAAGTAAAGCTATTGAAAAAGCAGGCTCCATCAAGTGCGATATCATCAGGAAGTTGGGCTTAGGTAGGTGCAGACTTGGTAAAGCAGACGAAATCGTAAATCTATCACCAATAGTAGCTATTGTATCAACACCTGCATAAGTCCTCAATACATAAGTAGCTATTGTTATCAGAATAAGAGCGACCAAAGAGCCCGGAACAGCTTTAGTGATGTATGGGAACACTTGAATAATAGCGATAGTTGCTAGTCCAATAGCGCATGTAGCCCAATCAATCTGATGAATATGCTCAATATACATCTGCCACTTCTCCAAGAAGTCTGCAGGAATACCCGTCAAACCTAAACCTAATAATTCATTAACCTGTGTAGAGAAGATAATTACAGCCATACCTGATGTAAATCCAACCACAACGGGATATGGAATATAGCGAATGAGCGAACCTAGCTTGAAAACACCCATAGCCATCAGAATAATACCAGCCATAACTGTTGCCAAGATGACACCTTGTATACCATAGGTTTGCAAAAGCGCATACGCAATCACAATAAACGAACCCGTGGGACCACCTATTTGTACGCGACAACCACTCAGTACAGCAATAATAAATCCCCCGACGATAGCAGAAATCAATCCAACTTCGGGAGATGCTCCACTCGCAATAGCAAATGCTAGAGCAAGAGGCAAAGCAGCGACTAAGGCTACAATAATACCGGCCATACTATCTTGCCCAAAGAGCTTGATATTATAACCCGATAAAGAATCTAATATACGTGGTCTAAAATCTATAAAATTCTTCATTAGAACTGTCCTAAGGATAGTATCTTCCATTGACTTTCCTCCTCACGAGGCAAGTCATGTGTAACCATTATAAGAGTTGTTTCTGGAGCAATTAAATTCATTAGTAAGGTCATAAACTGCTGCTTATAGACCTTATCCAGAAAGCTCGTTGGCTCATCAAGAACTAACAAATCAGGTTTTGAAGCGATTGCCCTCGCGAGCAATACACGCTGAAGCTGTCCTCCACTCAACTTCCCTATAGCCTGCTTACGGTAATCAAGTAAGTTGATAGCTGTAAGCAATTCTTCCAAGCGTTTCTGTTCCTCCTCTTTGCTGCATAAGCTACCATAAAAACCCGAACGAATAACTTCCTCCACGCTGATAGGGAAGGATTTATCTATGTTATTTATTTGGGGTAAATAGCCAATATTCGGAATGCGATTAAGGAGTACCCCATCTTGATAGTAAGCTAATTGTCCCGATAGAAGAGGAACTAAACCAAGAATAGTACGAATAAGTGTTGTCTTACCAGCTCCATTAGGGCCAACGACTGCCCACTTATCCCCACGCTCAACTATCCAAGATAAGTCTTTAAGAATAACACCATCGGAATACCCTAAAGTGCAATTTGATAGCTCTAACAGCTTGGAATTCATACAAACGCTATTTAATGAGAGGGTAAATCTGAATACTTTTTATGCCCCAAAACAAAGTAATGCCAAACAATCGATAGCGGACTAAGTATTTGAGATGCTGGCACAACGGCTAACTTCAAATTCTGACATCGTTTTTCTCTAAAGCTAGAGAAACGGCATAAAGCATCTTTCCAAGCTTGAGCTATCGCCTTAGCATGCTGTCTTTGCCCTCCCAATACATAACGCAAAAGTACTATTAAGTCTAAAAATAGTCTTAGAAATAGGGTTATACCTAAGCGTAAGGCAGGTAAATTCTTATAGAGCATAAGAAGATTATTACGGAAATTCAAGTAAGTTTTCTTGGGGTTTGCAGCATCTAGACTTGCCCCCCCTACATGATAAACTATTGATGAAGGTGCTAGCAAAATCTTACCTCCTCTTGCTCTCATGCGCCAACATAAATCAATTTCTTCTTGATGGGCAAAGAACTCAGCATCTAGACCTCCAGCATCTAGATAAGCACTGCGTCTAACGATGAGGCAAGCTCCCGTTGCCCACATAAGTGAACGCACCTCATCATACTGATTGCTATCGACCTCAACAGTATCAAAAACACGACCAGCACAATACGGATACCCCAAGGCATCTACATAGCCTCCTGCAGCTCCAGCATACTCAAATGATTGTGGAGTTCTGAAGGCTCTAAGCTTAGGTTGTACAGCTACTACACGATTATCACCCTCTAATAGTTTGAGTGGTTCATCTAGAGAATACTCTGAAAGAGCGGCATCACTATTGAGCAATACAATATAATCATGCTGGAGCATGCCTATTGCTCTATTATAGCCCTCAGCAAAACCATAATTTTCTGCAAACGCAATACAACGCACATGTGGGAAAGTTCTTGCGACGTAATCTAACGAGCCATCAGTAGAACCATTATCTACAATGATTAACTCAGCATAATCAGGGGTTAGAGCCTCCCAATTACCAAGAAACTGCTCCAGCAATGCTAAGCCGTTCCAGTTCAAAACGACTACAGCCATCTTTTTCGTGTCAATGCCTTCCGTCATAGTACAAGTAGCATTTGTTCTTCATCAAAATATGTTGGCTTCAGCTCTTCTATGCAACCGACTAGCGTAGCATCATAAGGCTTTCCGATACGTACATAGTTATCGCTATAGCCCGTCATCAAACCTGTTTCGGTCTGACCTACTTCCCATATTACTCTATGTGTTTTACCTAACTGACTTTTATAAAAGGCTTTTAGCTTCTCTTCACTTAGTCGTTGTAGTCTCTGACTGCGCTTATGACGTTCTCGCAAATCAACACTGTACGATATTTTAAGAGCATCTGTTCCTGGGCGTTCAGAGTAACTAAAGACATGCAACTGCGCATAGTCTAGTTCGGTAAGATACTGCACACAGTCTTCGTAATACTCAGGCAATTCGCCTCTTGTACCCACAATGACATCAATACCAATAAAGGCATCAGGCAAACGCTTCTTGATATACTCTACTCGTTGAGAAAACAAATCTCTATTATAACGACGTCGCATCAACTTCAGAACATCATTACTTCCACTCTGAAGAGGTATATGAAAGTGTGGAGCAATAGTGCGACTCTCGGCACAAAAATCAATGATTTCTTCCTTTAGGAGATTAGGTTCAATTGAGCCTATACGCAGACGCTTCAATCCTTCGATTTGGTCAAGTGCCTTGAGCAAGTCTAGAAAAGTCTCTCCAGTTGTTCGTCCAAAATCACCAACATTGACACCCGTTAGGACTATCTCTAGCCCTCCGTCTGCGATGATACGCTTAGCCTCTGAAACAATGTCTGCGATAGAACCATTTCGGCTACGACCACGAGCGGCAGGTATCGTGCAGTAACTGCATGAATAATCACAGCCATCTTGCACTTTAAGAAAGTGGCGCGTACGTTCATCAAAAGAAGAGCTTATTCTGAACGTCTTAATATCTTCAGTACGTCCCGAAAGCAAGAGTCTTCGTTCTGTATTTAAGTCCTGAATATCAGCAAGTTTTTCGGCTAAATCTAGTTTTTGCTCCCCACCTACGACGAGATTTACTCCCTCTAATGCCGATACTTCTTCTGGAGCAAGTTGAGCATAACAGCCAGTTACGATAACAAATGCTCCTGGATGTTCTCTCTGCGCCTTGCGAATCATGTAGCGGCACTTCTTATCAGCAAGTTCCGTTACAGAGCATGTATTGATGACACAAATCTGAGCTTTCTCTCCCGTACGCGCCGAGCGAATACCCAAATCGAGCAAACTACGGCCAATACTTGATGTCTCTGCAAAATTTAACTTACAACCTAGTGTATAATAGGCTGCTGTCTTGTTTTCAAATGCGTAATTATCTACCATAATAGTCAGCCTATATTTTTACCAGCCCATAGATTTACGAAGGACAGGCATATAATGACGAATACTAGCCACTAAGGAAATACCCAAACCAGAATAGAAACCTATGATAAAGTCAGTATTGAAATAACCTGAATGACGCACGCCAAGTCCTAAGCCTATCATGATAAGCATAATACCCCAAGTCTGAGGACGCAGACAGAGATAAATGGGATAAGCCTCTGGATGTTGCTCTATATAAAGAGCATTCTTGGACATCGCTTTGGGAAATATCAAAAAATGAAAGAATACAAATGACAGCGCAAAATAAATGTATGCAGGCATTGACAAGTCTTCACTCCTCAATCCACTAGCAACGCTAAGAACTTTAATACCTGCAAAAACTAACAAGCCCATAGCGAGTAATACTCGTATGCTTGGTGATACTTTTAACAAAATAATCTTTTTATAATTTAATCTACTTATTCTAAATCAACAATATCCCCTAACTCAGGAATATCAACGCTAGTAGGAGCTAAGTCTGAAGACAAGGCCTCCATTGGATACGATTCTTCTACTCTAAACTCATGCTTGGACTTGCGCTCTTGAGACATAGCAGTCAGGGCTTCGCCTAAGGCATCAAGGAAACGAGGCATATCCTCCTCATATATATGTATACGGTGCCGCTCTCTACCCCCTTGCTGACTTTTAGACTTGCTCTTTAATTCGCTTATTGCTACAAATCTACTGCCTAAAGAATCAACTTTAGCATCAACAAAATAAACTCTCTGTCCTGCTTTAATCGTTGTACTACTGAGTTCCTTAGCTTCTCTGGATTTCTTTTCCATGTTCTTGTAAATAGCGTTTTACTTCTGAGAGAGTAGGATGCTTGAGTATAATCTTCATTTCTCTATCTAAAAGATAGATTTCAGGATTAGGCTTCAGTTTATACACCTGATAGCGCATAATGCTATCTCTTGAATCTATCCCTTGCTCAATCCATTTAGCTGTTATCGAATCTTGCCTTAAGGCTTCTAAGTCTGGAGCGGATTGTCCTAAATGGAGATAAGTAACACGCAGCAACTTTGATTTTACCCAAGCAGCATAATTAGCATCATTAGATAGTTCACGAAGATAATTATCTTGCCCTGATGAGCTTAATACGAGTAGCCTATAGACTGTCTTCCCTCCATCAGATAAGCGACACTCATAATCCTTCGTTTGGTAAATGATATTCTGTGCTTTATAGCCAACCTGATTTTTTATCAAACGAAGGATTTCTGCATTAGCATCACGCTGTAACTCCATCTTTACTTTAGGGCTTTTCCTTGCCCAGTCAAGTAAATAGACATAACTCATCTCATTTACCGAACTAGTAGGCTCCGACAAGTAATAATCTCGATAATACCCCATGACACGCTCTAGCAAGACGCCGTCAAGATGTTCCAATGGTTTGAGTAACATCTTGCGCTTGATATGCGGATAACTAGAGAGTAAAGAAAAGTAGTCATTGAAGCGAGTTTTCAGTGCAAGAGTATCTTGCAACCAAACACTATCCCTCAAGTCTGTCTTATCCCAGTAGTGCTCTACTAAATAATCTAACCTCTCATAAGGATTTCTTATGTAGCTAGGAATGGCTACAGCATCAGTCTGCTTAGAAGGCGAAGAGCAAGCAAACAATAAACCTGCGCATACAAGCAAGCATGTATGCCCTACACTCTTCAAGATTGGCTTCATTGTCTACCAGTATGACCAAATCCACCTACACCTCTTGAGCTATCGCTAAGCTCTTCCACCTCACACCACTCTATAGTTTCGTGACGTGCTATAACCATCTGAGCAATACGTTCTCCGGGCTCTATTACGAAGGCTTCTTGAGATAGATTTATCAGAGCAACCTTTATTTCGCCTCTATAATCAGCATCAATAGTCCCTGGAGCATTGACAACCGTTATACCATGCTTAAAAGCTAAGCCCGAACGAGGACGAATTTGAGCCTCATACCCCATAGGCAATTCCATGAATAAACCCGTAGGGACTAACTTACGCTCAAGAGGTTGAATACTAATGGACTCAGTAAGATTAGCCCTTAAATCCATTCCTGCCGATGCTTCTGTCGCATAACTAGGAAGAGTGTATGAGGACTTATTTATAATCTTAACTTTCATAATTCATTAGCACATGCCAAATCGCTCGTTAATAGAGACGATTGTAATTTTATCTTGCTCACTTGCTAGTCCACGAGAACGTATTTCCTTAATAGCTTCTTCTTCACTACCAGTCATCAGTGCAAAAGCTCTTATATGTCTCACCTCTCCAATGAGAAAAACAACATCGTATTGTGTCATAACTTTATATTTCAGATAAGTTTTATTATCAATTTAATCTTGTATGATACCATCTCGGCGCAGCAAAGCCTCTATTGTAGGCTCTCCTCCACGGAAGGCAACATACAGCTCCATAGGTTCACGCTTATCGCCTTGAGAAAGGATATTATCTCTAAAAGATTGAGCCGTCGCTCTATCAAAGATACCACGCTCCTTAAATAGCGCAAAAGCATCTGCATCTAGTACCTCTGCCCACTTGTAGCCATAATATCCTGCAGAATAACCTCCAGAGAAAATATGACCAAAGGACGTACTCATAATACAATTATCTGGAGCATCAGGCAATACCATAGCTTTGCGCCAAGCATTATCTTCATAACGCTTAACATCCAAACTTTCGTCTAATGGAGCCTCAATACTATGCCAAGCCATGTCTAAATAACCAAAACTTAGCTGACGCAAACAAGAATAACCCACTAAAAAGTGGCGTGCCTTCTTAGAGCGTTCCAAGAGTTCCTCTGGAATTGCTTCTCCTGTTTCATAGTGCTTAGCAAAGCTCATTAACCACTCTCGTTGCGCCAACCAATTCTCCATAATTTGGCTTGGTAACTCGACGAAGTCACGTGCCACGCCAGTTCCACTTAAAGAACCAAAGCGCACTTTGCTCAGCATACCATGCATAGCATGACCAAACTCATGCAAGAAAGTATGTACTTCTCCAGCCGTTAGAAGGGCTGGTTTATCACCAGTAGGAGGAGTGAAGTTCATCACCAATACAATATGAGGACGATGGTCAACACCATTAGCATCGTGATACTGCTCTTGGAAATTGCTCATCCAAGCCCCACTACGCTTACCATCACGAGGGAAGAAGTCCGTATACAGCAAACCTAAATACGAGCCATCTTCATCTTTTACCTCAAAAGCCTTAACATCGGAATGATAAACAGGAATATCCTTTCTTTCGACAAACTTAAGTCCATAAAGCGTTGTTGCCAAGTTAAAGACAGCCGAAATAACATTATCTAATGCAAAATATGGACGGAAGAGTTCGTCTTCTAAATTATAGAACTTCTGTTTATACTGCTCAGACCAGAAAGCCCAGTCCCAAGGCATCATCTCATCATTAAAGCCCTCCTGCTTAGCAAAGGCTGTTATTTCCTTAAGTTCTTCATCTGCCTTTGGTCGATAAGCATCTTGAAGTTGGTCTAGCAATTTGTACACAGCATCGGGAGTCTTTGCCATACGTTTGTGGAGCGCGTAGTGCGCAAACGTTGGATAACCAAGTATCTGAGCTTCTTCGAAACGACCATTGACAATCTGACGAATCAATGCTCTGTTATCAAACTCATCACCAGCAGCACCTACACTCATCTTGGCGACATACATCTGACGGCGCAGTTCTCTATTACGACAATGCTGCATAAAAGGGAAATAGCTTGGGGCTGTCAAATCAAAAAGCCATCCTTCTGAATAGCCCTCTTGCTTAGCTCGTTCACTAGACAAATGCAATAAACTGTTAGGTAAGCCCTCAACGTCATCCGAACAACTAACGTATAGTTTGTAACGCTTTTGGTCTTTCAGATTATTCTGACCATACAGCAGTGTAGCCTGACTAAGTTCCATGCTAAGAGCTTCTAGTCTAGCCTTATGCTCTGCATCCAAATTAGCTCCGTTCTCAGCAAATCCTTCGTAACAATTAACAAGAAGTCTTAGTTCCTCTTCATCAAGCCCCAAGTCCTCTCGCTTATCGTACACGACTTTTATACGCTTAAAGAGGGGTTCAGAAAATAAAATATCCGTCGATAACTGCGACAGTTCAGGCACCAATTCTTCTGAGATTGCCATAAGCTCATCATTACTATGAGCGTGCAATAGATTATAGAAAATACCTGAAACGAGTTCCATCTTAGCTCCTGCTCGTTCAAGAGCTAGGATAGTGTTCTCAAAACTAGGCTCTTCTTCATTCTCTATTATAGACTTAATCTCGGCTCTTTTCTCTGCTATTGCCTCACGAAAAGCATCTCTATAATGCTCTTCTTTAATCAGTTCAAATGGATAAGCTCCATAAGGTGTATTATAGAC
>RBKG01000259.1 GCA_003640335.1 Porphyromonas sp. | reverse complement strand
CCAATCTTCAGGAAATCCCATATCCTTCAATTTAACGAGTTTGGGTCTCTTATTCAATAGTTCCAGTAAACTTGTTTTGAATGAAGAGTTGGGGCTAATAAATTGAATGAGGTAGAGTATCACTGATAAGTATCCAAATAACTTATTATCTCTTATCTCTGCTACTTCTTCTTTGGATAGAAAGGGTTTTGTAGTTCGGTAGGGGAATTGTAGTCCAATGGTAAAACGTCTATTCCAAAGACGGCTATGGTGAGCACAAGTATTTCTTAGTGAAGATAAGGCGTGCAACCAATTCTTGAGAATCTCAACCTTATATAATCCTAAGTCCTTGGCGATAGTTCTGCTAGATGAATTATTTCTATCAAGCGCAGAAAAAAGTTTGCTTAACGTTCCCATTGACACAACCTCTAAGGTCATCCATGACGGAGGGAATGCCGGCTCACCATACTTACCAAAGTAGTGGTTAATAAACTCTTCATTGCTCCGCTTAACCTCTTTCATGAGGTCTCCTATATAAAGAGAGCCATCTATGATTTCGTTACGAGTCAGATTGATGAACTTTTCATGAAGGAAGTAGAGTCTATGATTGAGAAACCAGAAGCCATCTCCGGTATCAACAGAATAGGTCAAAGCGATGCGTGTTCGCATAGCAACCTCAATTTTTTCAATCACATTAAACAAGAGAGTTCTCAGTCTTCTGTCAAAGCAGTAGAGTTCAATAATATCATCAAAAGAAATATTATCTTGTATGAAGATATGCTCCTTACCCTCTTCATTCATCTGAAAAGGATAAGTATAAGCTCTCAATCTATAATAGCTGATGTTGTGCAAGTATTGCTCAGCTAATAATTCATCCTGAATAATTAGTCCTCGTTCCTTTAGTCTTAAGACTTGTTCTCTAGTATCAATTGGATGCTTTTCGTACTTCATCACGTATATATACTCGAAGACCTCCCCGGGTGCGCTGGTCTACGGGAAGCGTGGGAGGTCATATCAATTGCAAAGATACAACTTTGATTTCAATTATGAAAGGGAATAATCAACTTTCTTGATTAACTCTACCATCCATCCCTCCGTTTAAGCATCTTTTCGACCTCATCTCGCAAGAATAGCAAGCGACCATTAGCTTTGAGATAGGTCTTCTGCGGATTTCCATTCCTCACGTGTGGCAGAAGTCCCAAATGACCTCGCACCATTTGAGAAATGCGTGGAGCGTGATGACGAAGGTTATGCGGTCGTTTTCAGCAAGCCGAAGATGAGGTAAGATAATAGTAAATGCTCCTAACCTATCTATGTCCGATAGATTGGGAGCGTTTACTTTATCTGCGATGGAAGAGTTCTTCCAATACCTCCATACGCTCTAACAAAGCATCAAAGGGCAACGATGCTCCATATATCATAGATTGCTGCATATCGGCATAGTCTTTTGCCCAAGTACTTCTAACATGCAGAGGAGGGCATAAGACGATTCTGTCTCGAATGTCAGGTGTGTAATCTACGCCCGATAAGCTTGTAAAGACCTCACGATGGTGCGCTATAGTAGTCCACAGATGGTCGTCGCTGATAGCTTGTTGAGCAAAAGGTTCATCCATCATTCTCTCCAGATCATATAGATGGCGTGATTTGCGTTCTGCACTTGTAGCTCTTCCAGTAGTAAATAGTTCATGTAGAAGAAAAGCTTTCTCTAAGAAAGTCTTCTCTGGAGCTGCTGTAGTTACAGTTGGTGAAGGTGTAATACTAGTCTCTATCTGAGAAAATTGAGTAGATATAAGACTTGTAATTGAGGTGTTAATAATGGGTTCAAACAATGATCTTGCCCCTACTTCTAGCATAACTTTGGGTTGAAGATACTCATTGAGAGGGAAGTGCGACTTGTAATACACATCAATCTTTCTCGGTTCGGGATAAGTGCCATCGCCTTCTCCATCTGGTTCGGGAACGATATTGCAATAACTCTCCAATCCTGATGATGCTATTACCTCCTTAAGTAGGCAGGCAAAATCATTTCTCACAAATAGAGATGATTTCTTGCGTAAAGTCTTTATCTGTTTCTTTGTCAAGTCGCCATACAAATCAAATAGGCTTCTATCGACTACGAGGTCTATATCCTCCGAAAACCTTTGAATAAGTCCAAAGGACTTGCTAAGTGAAGTACCGCCCTTAAATACCAGTTTATCCGCAAAAGGGAGTGTGAATACAAGCTGTAGTATCGTCGTCACCCATAAGTCCTTTTCGACAGCTTGCTCAGGAAGTCCAAGCCGAATTGCTGTTTGTGTGATGATGGTACGCTGTTGCTCAGGAGTAAGGTCAAAGTATCTGTTCATAGAGTTCTTTTAGTAACGTTCTAATCCAGGCTGGCATTAGCACATAGTCCACCTTTATTTGTTCTTCTTTGATAGGCGATAGTATCGTTTTTAACTGTTGCTTATGCTGCTCCGTGATATGCTCTCGCCCTATTTCTTGCAGAGTAGCAGTAATTAGCTGAGCTATCTGAAGCTGAAAAGACAGTTTTTTGGGAACGGTATGCTTAAATGTGATTTTATGCCCATTGAAAAGAGCTATGCTTCGGGGACTTCCGTCAGTAAGAAAGACAAGATTCATTGGAACTTGTGTCGTTAAGCCCAATACGTTCATCGCATATGCCCCGGCAGGAGCAATTCTCGCTTTATCACGCTTTGCAATGCTTTGAGCTATCTCATCATAAGAGGGATAGACAA
>RBKG01000027.1 GCA_003640335.1 Porphyromonas sp. | reverse complement strand
ACGGAAGACTTTGGCGAACTCTTTGCTTCGGCTGAAGAGCAATCCTCAAAGCCTGTCCCACCTACTGCGCCTAATTATAATACGATTGTCCTTAAAGATGAAGCCTTATCAGCTTTCTTATCTAGAGCAGAGCAAAGCAAAAAGCTCTATCTCTATGCGCTGACTATTGGTACAGACAACATTCAGAAGGATATACCAGCCCTCGCCTTTATGCTAGAAGAGGGCGATGATGTGTATTATTTACCTCTCAACGGTGAGACGGCTAGTAGCGTTTACCAACTGCAGGCCCATTGCAATAAGTCTGAGACAATGCTTATTGCCCACGATTTGAAAACTCAGTTGCTGGCTCTTCGTGCCTATGGTTGGATGCCCGAATGTGCGTATGAGGACACGATGATAGCGCACTATTTGTTGATGCCCGACATGGGGCACTCTATTGAAGCCTTGGCACAGCATTATCTATCTATGTCGCTTATGGGCTTTGACGAACTGATTGCGCCACAGAAAGCAAGTCGCCTCAGTGTCGCACAGATTGATGCGGAGCGATTGAAGGACTATGTTGTATCTAGAGTTATTGCTACTCGTGAGCTACATGCTTGTTTAATAGCTAAGCTAGAAGAGCAAAAGCAATTACATCTATTGCGTGAGCTAGAAATGCCACTTATGCCTATCCTTATGCGTATGGAGCTTGAGGGTGTGCGCCTTGATGAGGTTGAGCTTTCTAGGCAGGATAAACTTTTCCAAGAGCAGATGTCTAGCCTAGAGTCTGAGATACAAGAGCTTGCTGGCGAGACTTTCAATGTGAATAGTCCTAAGCAAATAGGGGATATTCTGTTTGATAAGTTGCAACTAGATGCTAAGGCTAAGAAGACCAAGAGCGGAACTTATACGACGAGTGAAGAAGTGCTAGAGAAGTATAGAGATAAGCACCCTATTATTGGTAAAATCCTAGACTATCGAGGGCTGAAGAAATTGCACTCTACCTACATTACGGCTTTGCCTTCTCTTGCTGATATTACGGGGCATGTGCATACCTCATTCAATCAGACTGTAGCGGCTACTGGACGTCTCTCAAGTAGTAATCCGAATATCCAAAATATCCCTATTCGTACCGAGCAAGGTCGCGCCATTCGTGCTGCCTTTATTCCAGAAGAGGGTTGTACATTCCTCTCTGCGGACTATTCTCAGATTGAGCTTAGACTAATGGCGCATTTCAGTGGGGACGAGCATCTAATAGGCGCCTTTGTTTCGGGGCATGATATTCATCAGGCTACTGCAGCACGTATTGCGAATGTGTCTCTAGATGAAGTTACTAGCGATATGCGCCGTAATGCAAAGACAGCCAACTTTGGTATTATTTATGGTATTAGTGCCTTTGGTCTTGCTGAGCGTTTGGGTATTTCCCGAAGTGAAGCCAAGGATTTGATTACGGGTTATTTTGCATCTTATCCGGGGGTTAAGGCTTATATGGATAATGTAGTTGCCAAAGCTCGTGCCGATAGATTTGTGGAGACAATTATGGGGCGTCGCAGGTATCTGACGGATATTGATAGTAACAATGCTATTGTCCGTGGTTACGCTGAGCGCAACGCCATAAACGCACCTCTGCAAGGTACGGCCGCTGATATTATTAAGGTGGCTATGATTGCTATTGATAAGGAGATTAGAGAGAAGAATCTAAAAAGTCGTATGATTCTTCAGGTGCATGACGAACTAAACTTTAATGTTCCTTTCGATGAACTAGAACTTATGCAAGAACTAGTTCACCGCTGTATGTTGGCTGCCGGTAAAGGTCTTAAAGTTCCCTTAGAAGTCGGTATGGGGCATGGTGCTAATTGGCTTGTCGCTCACTAAATTGATGGCTAATGCCGTTTATTGTTTATGAAGCACTTGATTAGATTATGCACAGTCTTATGCACAGCCTTGTGGGCTTATAGTGTACAAGCACAAGAACTAGATTTAAGAGACAGCACTCGCTATCTGGCACTGATAGACTCTAGCTTTAATGCAGGGAATAAAGGTGATTATAGCGCTGCAGAGTCTTTCTTAAAGAAGGCTATTGAACTTATCCCTCAGCATCCAACGAACATTTATCTACTAAATAATTTGGGTGGGGTACAGCAACTTTTAGGCAAAAAAGAAGATGCCTTAGACAGTTACTCTAAGGCACTCAAGCGTCAGCCCGATAATGCGACGACACGCTTTAACCGAGCAAGGCTCTACGCACTTACGGGTAAGCATAATGCGGCTGTTACTGATTATTCATTGCTGATTGCTAAGGCTCCAAGCAATGAATTATACCTATATCAGCGTGCTATGAGTTATATGCTGATGCGCCAGTATGACCTTGCCGAGCATGACCTTAAAACCATTGTTGAGCATAATGGTGAAAGCCTAAAAGCGCGCTTAGGTTATGGACTTTTAGAGACGGCAAGAGGTCGTTATAATGAGGCTGAGCGTATTTTTGATTATTTGGTGACGAAGTTATCGACTAATGCCGATGTTTATGAAGGTCGTGCTAGGCTTTATCTGGCTCGCAAGATGAAGGGTTATGCTCTGCGTGATATGGAGAAGGCCTTTGAACTCTCGAAAGGCAGACCATCGCCGACTTTACTCCGCCTACGGGCTGAAATCAATGAAGGCTTAGGTGATAAGCATAGTGCAGAGAAAGACCTTCGCCATGCTGAAGAGTTAGAGAAGCACTATCTCAATTAAGAAAGGGTT
>RBKG01000218.1 GCA_003640335.1 Porphyromonas sp. | reverse complement strand
TGGATGAGCCCTGTAAGGGCGACACTTCTTCAAAGCCCAGGGCGCAAGCCCTGGGCTATGAAAATGTATCGCCCTTGCAGGGCTCCTCTACGTCTCCCCAATCAATTACTTGGTTATTTTAATGTGCTTGCCCTAGTAAGGGGGGCGACACTCCTTAGAAGCAAGAGCAAAATGCGGTGCAAGAGTTATTCTTGCACCGCATTTTTATCAATCCTTATTCTCTACTCTACGTAGAAATATATAATTCTTATCGCTCTTTCGTAGTAAATGGACGAACAGGAAAACGAATCCCTACATAACGAGGATTATTTCTCATACTCGTAGCTCCCCAGCGCCCCTTCGGCGCATCAAATATGGCCAAATAATCATCCCCTAAATAGAAGGCTGTAGGTTCATCTGGACGAGCTTCGTAAGAAGCTCCCCAAGCGACATCGTATCCCCTATAAAGATCTTCTCTTACCTTACGTCCTACGCTGGGATCTATATATGAAGGAAAGAGATAGGCCCTATAGGCTGTATAGTTAGATGGGAGCAAACGAATCTCCTTACGTTGATTAGGGGTATTAGTCCAAAACTCCTCATCTGCAATATCATCTACAGTACCGACAAAGCCAGCACCAAGTTGTACGGCCTCAATCTTCATTACAAGCCATTGAAATGTAGCAAATGCTACATTTTGGGATTCAAATGTATTACGGTCTTTGATATATGGAGGTTGACGTCGCTCTATATTCTTTACAATAGCCTCTTTCCTTAACTCTAGATAAGGCGTAGATATATCCTTTTTATCTCCATAGACCATCTCATATCGATACGCAGTTCTATACTTCTGAGAGCCTCCTAGATTTGTCAAGGCCAAAGCGTAACGGACATTAGCTTGAGGATTTTTCCGAGAAGAGAACTTCGTCCAACCTCTCACAGTTCCAACCTGAGCATCAACATCTACATTATTCACAGGACTAGCGTCAAGCGTATTAATCGCTGCACTATTCAAGTAAGGAATAATGCTGCTCCATTGGAGTGAATTCGGGTTAGAATAGTGTCTTCCCCCTGAATTCATAGAGGTCTTTTCCACATCCCACCAAGGAAGAAAAGTATAAGAATTTACTCCATGACTAGTGTCAAACTGGTTGGTTGGAACTTGCGGAATATATCCTCCAGGACGAAATTGATTTGGCCATTGACGCACCATATTATACTCCGCCATATAGTCTAGGGGCGTATATGGGTTGTAGTACACAGCATCGAAGTAGACCGCACTACCTTGACCAGCATCCTTCGTGTGCTTCTTACCATAGATATAAGTGTGAGAAGGCTGGAGCACCTTAGCCGAAGAGCTTGAACCCGTCTCAGCAATCAGCGTTGTATGGCGGTTCGTAGCCCCCTTCACAGGAACAGCCCAAAAGATAATAGACTGCACGCCTTGTGGCAAGTTCGTTTTATCAACCCTTGTAGGATTATTGCTATCTGTAAAAATCGTTGCTAATGAGCCACTACCACTTACCTGAAGTACGCCATTAGGAGCATTGAAGATTTTCTGATATTCTGGCGTATTAGCATCAAGTGCACGATACTCTTTAGTTGCACTTGGAGTTTGCGTAGGCACCCATGTTAATGTTGGGCGACCACTTGTCTCAGTGAGTGGAGGAAGAGAATTCCTATCAAACTTGAACTTGCCCGAGAAGCTGAGTGCAGTAGACACCACCTTAAGCTGAGTAATCTTGAGATCTACATTGTCGCCACCAAGCTTTGCCTTATAGGCATCATCAAGGCGCAAGGTCGCACGGCAGAGCACACCCTGAGCGTAAAGAGTTAACTTTTGCTTCTTACGCGCAGTATCCCAGTCCTTAGACCACTTAGGCTGTCCGTTAGGGAAGGTAGGGAGTTCAACCCAAGGCGATGCCGAAGGAATATCCATCACACGAGTAGCAGATGGCGATAAGTCTTCGGGAGCTCCAGTTGCATTAACGGACAATTCGCCAGTACTCTTATTGAAAGAATTTTGGGTTACAACCATCAGATACCACTTCTTACCCGGAGCAAGAGTAGAACCTTGTGCGAGATGAATGCGGTCCTTTGCGAACTTATAAGTACCATTAGACTGCCTAATAATCTCTACATTATCGACGTAGGTAATCGGGTCATTCTGATCACTCCGCACGATGCAGACTACAGGTATTTTCTGCTCATAAGTTACAGTATGTCGGCTATTGGCACCAGCAGAAGCAGAAGCATTAACAGTAGCATTGAGTGCTTTCAGTTGATTTTCACCAGCAGCATCAAAAACGAGGTTTTCTGAGACAGGCATTTCCACATTGCCTTCCTTGTAAATAGTTTCTTCTGCGTGAGTCTTTCCTTCTGCTGCTGAAGGTTCTGCTACTTCACGATTACACGATTGCGCACCCATGAGCACAAATACGGCTAGGCAAGTGCCTAATACTTTTCTAAAATTCGTCATCTGGCACATACCCTTCTGTTACTATGGTTTCTTCTGTGGGGACACTAAGCTCTGCCAAAATTGACTGGGCAGGGATACGCATCAGCTCTACTACTGGCGGCTGATAGCTCTCTTTCAAATGCTCCATAACGGATAAAATCAAGTACTTTGACTCAATAAATGATGTTTTGTTCTTTATTATAAAATTATACTTTAACACTTATTCAATAGGCTTCATGAGTAAGATTTAATCTATTCCTAAAACACTGAGATTAAAGGCCTAAACACAATCTAAAA
>RBKG01000209.1 GCA_003640335.1 Porphyromonas sp. | reverse complement strand
ATCAGGTAGAGGCTATTTGTCAGATACTTCGTCGCAACAAGGCCATCCACGAAGCTTATCGTCTCTCGGAGCTTAATCCAGTGTAAGGCGAAGGGGATGATTGCTCACGTAACGTGTAGTCTACCCTACTTCAGCTTGTCTATTAGCGAACATCGTATATGGTATTATGGTTGTTCGTCTCAGATAACATACACTCATCGCCATCACCCATGACAGATGATACATGCGAATAGATTATTGTATACATGTGGTGATTTTGCATGTTGTTTGTAGTAGGTCTTTTTGTCTTTTTAGCCTTATTTTGGCTGTTCTATGTGTACGTTTCCAATAGAACCCGTTTCTTAAATTTTTCAAGTCTTACCATCGTAATACATTTACTCATCATTCTTTTCTTCTAATTGGATTACTTCTTTCTTATATTAGATCTCAAGAGGAGTTCGACCTTGAGCGTGAAATAAAGGAGGATAGATTAGCCCCCCCTTTAAGGTAAATTAAAAGAGGGGCAGCAAAGGCTTTAGGGGATTGTATCGTTTAGTTCCCAGATGTAATCCAATCGTGTATATTTTCTCGCACAAAGTAATTACTAGTTTAGTGTAGGGGATTATAATATTCTAGCTGAGGTGCAGGACCAAGAATAACAGAAATGAATATGAAATTAAGTAGCCCATGGAGGAATAATCTAGGAAATATCTGTGTCACTATTTGGCACCCAAACTATTTGGGAATATTTATCGGCATAGGTGTTTTTTTCTTCCTAGCTCTGGGTGTACTCACTCTGAAGCTGATATTTTGGGAGGATAAATATCTCTCTATACACCTCCTAATCCTCCTCCTGATCCTCCCTTGTTTTCTGCTCTATTATCATAGTATTCAAAGACAAGAGAAGGTAAGTATACTAAGAGCCTTCAAGGGCGAATTAGATGCCCATATCGCAGAGTTCCTAAGAGAATGTAACCAAGATATATTTGAAGTAAAGCGAAAAGTATATATGCCAAGGAGTAGTAGTCGCAAGGATAGGTATATCCTTATCCTATTGTCTAGTGGAATTATACTAGAGTTTACATGTGTTGGGTACTTTGACGAGAGCAGAGAGTATCTTGAGTTGTTGCCCCATTGGTGTATATCCGCAGACGCAGAACGAAAAGAATACATGAAGCCTTGGTTCTTCGAACGTATTATTAAGGGGAGTGGACTTCGTAAAAAAGAGAAGCTTGCAATACTCATTGCCATATCTTTTGTGGTAGCTGGTTTGGTGCCAGCGATATTCTTATATCTAGTTAGCACTAAAAAATACTGGATAATTGCAATTGCTTCCTGCTATATAGGAATTTGTCTATATGCTCAAGTGTTTCATGAGAAAAAACTAAATCGATTTGCAGATATACTCACCCTACTGCCTTTTCTTATCCTAAGAATCAGTTTGCCAGGATTCGTTATATTGTGTAGTTACTTTTTTATCCTCGTATTCAATATTGGCGTTTTTGGGGCGTTTTTTTATTTTCTATATTCGTGGGGAGTTGTTAAAGGGGATACATCAATATTTCTTACAATCCTCTTCTCTTCTATACTCCCTATTACATCGCGTAGGATTACACGGCTTATACTTAGGTTCAATCCAGTTAGTGATGGCCAAGGAGATCATAAATACCGATATTTCATGAAGAGCCTAGCCCTATATGTAACCACGCCCAAAGCTTTCAATTGTGTCGTGAGTGTCCTTTATCTAGTCTTTTTAGCAATCTCAAGTGTGCTTCAGTTTGAAGGTGATCGGTATATCTTTTCTAAATCTATAGACGGCATTGTCCTTCAAGCTTTTCTTGTATACATTGCATACTATACGCTGATTACTAGAGATAGTAGGGATAGTGAAATTTCTAGTAATGAGCTAGATCAAATAATACAGGGGCTTTTTATGAGAGACTATGAGGAAATAGGAAACGCTGGCTCTTCTTGTTCAGTGAGTCTGAAAGAGCGCAAAAAAAGAGATTAAGAAAAAGGATATGGAATTTCCTCTAGAGAAGAATAGCTGTGAGATGCATAAAATATCAGCACTTCATAACAGAACAGAAAAATAGCGTCGGGGTCCCATGTATAACGGTTATTTTGAGTTAGCTTATGCCCCATATGTGTTTCATTACTATCTAATTTAGTTGCTATCATTAGCTCTAAGAAGAGCATAGAGGAATCTTCTCTAGTATTACTATTAGAAGTATTCTTGATAATGGGAGTATTGACAGGAGAGAGGACTAACAGTTGCTAATCTCATTTCTTCAATCTTAGTGTGGCTTGAGTTGCATATGAAGCAGCGGAACTCTGCAATGATTTATGACCTCTAGTGAATACCAGTTCTCAGATATACCTACTAGTCCTTCAACACTGTTCGCTGTTTTTATTGAATATAAACGCATGTAGGTATTATCTGCACTGCTTGAAGTATATGTCGGGTTCTTCTTGTACGCTAGGGTACTCAATAGTACTCAATCCTATCCATCAAGGGTGAAAGGAAAGGACGGAAGATAGACCGTGTATCCTAGTCAAACTCTTAAAAAAATTAAGGGAGCATATCTAAGTCTTGTAGGCTGTGTACAATGGTCTCCCATAAAACCTCTAGAGCTTTCGAAGTGCACCTCTAAAGTTTTGCGCCTAAAACTCTAGAGTTACCAGACCTCTTCTCTAGTGATTGGGTTCGCTAATCTTCCCATCTTATACCTATCTTTCACGCTTATCCTAAACAT
>RBKG01000008.1 GCA_003640335.1 Porphyromonas sp. | reverse complement strand
GGCTTTCATACAAGTGCCTACGGTGAGACAAGTATGCGCCCCTATCTGCGAGATGTATAGGTGACTGGCAGGGAATAGAGTCTGCATAGCTTCCATGTAAGCGAGTGAAGATACATTGGCGGTTGTACTATCGTTAAAGTACAGAACCTGTCCTAAGGTTGCTAGGGATAGCGAAATAGGTTGCTTTTGTACTCTTAATACCCTGAGAGGTAGGGGGTACAAGAATAGAGATATTTCTTTAAGGTTTCCTTGGGGTATCTCAAAGCAGTAGTTGAGCTATGACTCAGTACTGGAGTAGGGTAGCTTAATCGACGGAGATTTTCCTTAAATCGTAGATGTGGATTAGGCTATGCCTACTATTTATTTGTAATCTTTTAAGACTGTTTAACAGTTGTTGGTGGCTCACTATGGCATGGTGCTAGATTGCGTTTAATCAGCGTATATCTGGGGGACCTTGGTTAGGGTGGTAGTCTTGGCTACTAGTTCGAATCTCCCAGTGGGTATTCTCAAAGCTGAGAAGTTTAGAGAGTCTTAGTTTGCTTATCTGCCTAAGCAAAACTATAAAAAAATAATTTACACAATAAAACTAATTTACACAATAAAGAGGAGTAAATGTATTATGGCATTCGGTAAAATTAAGCCTAAAAAAGCATCGGCAGATGTACTGAAAGAAATTTCGCAGCAAGCGCAGGAACAGCGGTACTTCGTATCTGTACCACGTTCAGAAGACCCAGAAAACTTCCCAGTGTTTGGACTGGGTAACGAGTCTTATCTCGTTTATGTTCCTAACCTTACAACGTTGGATGAAGAAGGTCGTGAGGCTCTGCTTTGCGATAAGCCTTGGATTCACTCGTTGCAAGACCACAACCGCTATCACAAGGTACGTTGTGGGGAGGGTATCGAGAGTGAAGCCCTTGGCTTGGATGGGACTTGTCCTATCTGTGACAGCTTAGAAGTTGTTAATGAGTTGGCTCAGCTCGAGGCTGACAAGTTGTTAGTATCTCAAGGATTCCAAGCAGGTGACACTTCTGATGAAGCTAAGAAAATCACTTCAGGTATCTATCAAAACCGCATCATCAAGCGTAAGCAGCAACATTTGACTTTCCCAATTGCAGTGTTCGAACGCACTAGTTCTGAGAATCCTAAGACTGGACGTAAGGTTTACGAATTTGTTCTTGATGAAGATGGCAAACCTAAGTACCAGCTGATGTGGTATTCAATCTCTGACGCTCTGTACACTGGTACGGACAGCACTGCAGGTAAGTGGAAACCTGAGTTGGAACGTCGTTCTGAAGAGTTAGATGAAGACATCTTGACTCCTGCAGGTCTTTGGTTCACCCTTAAAGGTGATTACGCTAAGGACAGCCAGAAGTGGAATGCACGTGATGCAGCTCGTAACTTCTCCGTTTCCATGATTAACGGGGGACCTAAAGGTTTGGATGAAGATACCATCATTTCACTGGAAGAGGAAATCGACGAGTCAGCTAAGGAGTGGACTCCTGATAAGGCTATCGAGATGGTTATTGCTAACCACTTCTTGCCAGTTGAGGATGTTCAGGCTTCTGTAGATGAGTTGCTTCAGCCAGTTCGTGACAAGATTGAAATTCACAAGTTGGGTAGTGAAGTAGGTGAACTACCAGCAATTGAAACTTCTGCTCCCAAGAAAGGTCAGGATAAGCTCCTAGCGTTGGATGGCGATGACATCGACGACCTAGAAGATTAGTAAAGGAAAGGCAGTGCAGGGCAGAGTGCGCTGTCTTTTTTATTTGTTTTATGGTATAATAGTAAGTGTTATTTGGAGGAAGGTATGAATGTATGGTATTTGAGTGATTTACATTTGGACTTGTTAAGTGGTAGTGAATATACTAGTAGGGTTGGTGAACTCCTAGTTGGGGGTAGGTGTGATGATTGGTTGATTATTGCAGGCGATGTAGGAAGGGTATCTGATATAGTAGATTTACTTTCAAAAGTAAGTCCTTGTTATAGTAAGGTATTTTTTGTCTTTGGTAATCATGACTATTATGCTATACAGCCAGCAGCTGGAACTTATAAGACTATTATTAAGAATGTTAAAGAAAGAGTTTCCAATTTAGAGAATGTTTTCATCTTAGATAATAAGGTAGTAACTGTAGATGGTATTACTATTGCAGGCTCTACTAATTGGTATTCTTTAGAGGAGAACTATTCTAAGGCTTGGTGGTCTAGTATGTCTAATGATTATACTTATGTTCACCCTGAGGGGTATCTTGGTTCGAACCTACATTCTATTGAGGACACTACTTTCTTAGAGTCTATCAAAAAAGATGTAGACATCCTAATTACGCATATACCGCCAATACATTTTAAAAATAACTACTTTGAACCTAACGAAGCTTTTATCAAACCTTTGAGTTTGATGTTTAAGCCTAAGTATTGGGTTTGTGGGCACCAGCATTTCTTAGAGGACAGTGAGTATAATGGCTCTAGGCTATTATCGAACCCTATGGGGTATGTTGGTGAAGTTGAAGACTTTACTTTAAGGTCTTTTAAGGTTTAGGAAAATAGAAAGGGAGAAAATGGCAAAAGCTCAATCAAAAATTGTAAGCATTGAACTTGAAAATTTCATGGCTATAAAAAATGCTATTCTGACTTTTGATGAATCGAACATTATCAATCTAAAAGGGTATAACGATAGTGGGAAGTCAGCAATAACTCGTGCTTTAGATGTCTTGTTCTTTAACTCTTATAAGAACGCTCAGA
>RBKG01000088.1 GCA_003640335.1 Porphyromonas sp. | reverse complement strand
ATTTCAGAAAACAAGAAACTCTATCTAGTCTTGATGGCTAGATAGAGTTTTTTTTAATGTATTATGAAAATGAGAAGGGGCTAGGTCAAATGTTTGACCTAGCCCCCATTGAAACCATTTAAGTGATTGGTATTATATAATCACCTTGCCTTAGTAACGCTCTGCAACTACATTCCAGTCGATGATAGACCATACGTCCTTGATGTGGTCTGCACGGCGGTTTTGATAGCTGAGGTAGTAAGCGTGTTCCCAAACGTCAATACCCATGATTGGACGAAGTCCGCGTACGACAGGGTTGCTACCATTAGCTTCCTTAGTAATCTCAAGGTTACCTTCAGCATCAGCAGCTAGCCAAGCCCAACCAGAACCGAAGAGCGTTGTGCAAGCTGTAAGGAACTCTGCTTGGAAGGCTTCAAAGCTACCCCACTTCTTTTCGATAGCTGCGAGGAGCTTACCTGTAGGCTGACCACCAGCGTTAGGCGCGAACTGAGTGAAGTATAGATTGTGGTTAAGAAGCTGACCTGCATTGTTGAAGATAGGTCCTTCGCTCTTCTTAACGATTTCTTCAAGAGAGAGGTTAGCGTACTCAGTACCTTCGATGAGGCTATTGAGGGTGCTAACATAACCTGCAAGGTGCTTACCGTGGTGGAAAGCAATCGTCTCAGCGCTAATAGCTGGCTCTAGAGCATCAGCAGCGTATGGAAGTGTGATTAGTTCGAACTTCATTATTAGTTGTATCTTATGGTTTATAGTAATAATCTACTCTTCTAACCTAAATAGTTTATATATGTTTACCTTTGTACTTATGAATAATAGACTTAATATATCGTCTAATAGACGAGGACTAATAGTACTCTCTGGTGGACTAGATAGTACAACGCTTCTTTATGACTACCAAGAGCGCATCGGATTAGCCGTATCTTTTGACTACGGGAGTAAGCATAATCAATCGGAGTTGCCCTTTGCCGTAGAGCATTGCGAGCGTCTAGGTATTCCGCATCTCACAATCCCTTTGGCTTTTATTGGTCAGTACTTCAAGAGCGACCTCTTGCTTAGTGGTGGTGATATTCCTAAGGGCGATTATAATGAAGAGAATATGTCGGCAACGGTAGTGCCTTTCCGCAATGGTATCATGCTTAGCATTGCGGCAGGGATAGCCGAGAGCTATGGTCTTGATGAGATTTATATCGCTAATCACTTTGGTGACCACGCTATTTATCCCGACTGCCGCTCTAGTTTCATTGAACCGATGACAAAAGCGGTAGAGGCTGGTACAAGTAATGCGGTGAAGCTCTGCGCACCTTATACGGACATCAGTAAGACGGACATCGCTATGCGTGGGCGTAGCCTCGGCATCGATTATAGCCGTACGTGGAGCTGCTATGAGGGTGGTAAGGTGCAGTGTGGTGTGTGTGCTACTTGCCGTGAACGCCGTGAGGCTATTGAGGGGGCAGGGCTTCAAGATCCTACCAAATATCTTTCTTAAGCCTTTGCATTGTACGGCACTCGCTGTATAAGTATTGGTGAGGGGGATTGCTAGAATACTAGCAGTTACATAAAAGAAGGGCTGTCGCAAGAATTATTCTGCGACAGCCCTTCGTGCTTTAAGATTATCGCATTTAGCGAAATCTTATGGGAGTATTGTTATGCTCCTATTGGTGTTTTATGAAGTTGAAAACGCTTTTAATTGGTCTAATCAGAATAGGCTAAAGCGTTGTTTTAGTCTTTTTTACTTAGCTTGTAGCTCAAATGATAGCTCAATATTGTTCTCAATGAACTTATCGCCAAGACCTGTGAAGAAACTCTTAGAGCCGTATTTAACATTCCATTGTGAGCGGTCGATGACGAACTTATCACTCTTAATCGTGTAAACGCCAGTAGCCTCATCGTGTGTAACGCTTGCCACAGGGATAGAGAGGTTCTTGGTCACATCCTTAAGCGTAAGATTACCTTTAAGCTCCTTAATGTTGCTAAGGTCTAGCCCCTCTTGAGGGATGTCTGTTAGCTCAAACTTAGCTGTAGGATACTTACTAACCTCAAAGAAATCTTCACTCTCTAGATGTCCTTTGAGCTTCTGAGCCATTTCGCCCTCAAGGTCTTCAACCTTGATACTAGCCATCTTGATGAGGACTGAACCCGCAAGTAAGCGTCCATTTTGTACGCTGATAGAGCCTTCTTGAGCGAAAATCTTACCGAAGTGTTCGCCTGCAGGCTTGTAGCCTTTCCAATTGAGATAGCTTGTGCTATCAATGCTTAACGTCGTTGCTCCTTCCGCAGCTGTTGCTACCGCTACAGAGTCTGTCGCAGTGCTTGCGTTACCGCTATTATTACCGCATGAGCCTAGAGCAAGGCTAAACATAAGAGTCCCTAATGCAGGAAAAAATAGTTTTCTCATATCAAAAGCGTTTTTAGATAGGGCATTTGTTTACCCTTTATTGCAGAAACTCAAATTATCGTTCTTTTGTTGCGTACGTTCTATTTTGAAGCTACGGAGAGAAGTTTTAGTTAGTGCGTCGTACTCATTTTAGTAAGTACATGTACTTACTAAAATATTTACGTGTACTCACTGAAATAAGTACGTGTACTCACGAAAGTGTTTGTACTAAAAGACTAACTTTGCAGACATACAATTTGGAGTGCTATTGCTGTGTAGCGATATGAACAAGAATAGCCTAGGCATAGGGCGCACGGTAGATTGAAATAGGAGAAATGTTATTAGAATTCTTTATAACCTGCAATAAGAT
>RBKG01000115.1 GCA_003640335.1 Porphyromonas sp. | reverse complement strand
AGCCCTGGGTTAATCATTGGAACACATTTATTGAGCCCCAAAGGGGCGGCACTTCTTACGGCTACTCTAAATCTTGAGGCGCTTAGCAGAAAAAGCAACAAGGGCTGTCGCAATATTTGCGACAGCCCTTATCTTTATAATTATTTAGGACTCTGTGTTTAGAGCTTAATCGGCACTATCTCCAACATAGGTTTGTGAATAAGGTAAGAGCGCCATCCACATGAAGTTGTTGTTGAAGTC
Organism: Porphyromonas sp.; assembly: GCA_003640335.1. Taxonomy (GTDB): domain Bacteria; phylum Bacteroidota; class Bacteroidia; order Bacteroidales; family Porphyromonadaceae; genus Porphyromonas. Next base: position 2,505 of record RBKG01000115.1, on the reverse strand, counting down.
GATAGCAGGTAGAGTCGCACTTTCATTTCCGTAATAGTAGACATTACCTCCTTGACCACCAGAGATGTAATTGGGCTTCTTGGGGTCTTGATTTCCGATAGGCACTTGGTCAAAGACAGTGGCATCTTGCTTCCACTCAAGACCAGTCTTGTTCCAGTCAGAATCCGTTGTTTTGAGAGTCTTCAGACGCAGCATAAAGCGTGGCCATCCTGCCAACGTATTAACCTGTGGATTTTCATAAACGTAGTACCAATATAGGGGTAGCTTATGAATATCAATACGCTGAGTATTTACAGGAACTTGGTTATCCATCTCTGCTTCAGTTGTATTGGCGTAGCGACCAGGAGCAGGGATATAGCGTTGCACCTTATTCTTCGTAGCTTCATTAGAAGCCCAAAGTGCTGGTTCATCTCCCGTTATCAACTTATAAATAGGCGTATAGATATTACCGATGAAGTACTTACCTAGGGTAATAGATGTCAACGTAGAGCGTCCTGGAGGATACTTATCCCTACCATTAGGCCAAGCATATTCACGACGAATGATAGAGGTCGAAGTAGCCTGGCTTCTATCACGTCTGTTTGTCGTAGCGGCATTAGGATCCTGTCCGAAAAGACCATAGGAAATCGCGTTCACAGGGTCATAGACCTGCATCATCGCACGATAGAGCGTTTCACCCACCTTCTTATTACCGAAGGTCAGCCAAGAAGTAAAATTCGAAGCTGTAGCACGGACATAGCTGATGCGACCACTTGACCCCGTCATCATGGTCATATAAGTTGATGTATTATCATCCGTACGGAAAACACTGAAATAGTGACCTAGGGTAGAAGCAAGACCTGTATTACCCATGTAGTATGTTTTTCCATCAGGCATTGTCTTACCATTAAGGAACTCTCTAGCTACCTTCCAGTTTACTAGAGAAACCTTATCATCGTCATGACTTGTATCAAAGCTATTACCATCAGCGGCAACAGTGTACTTAGCTAAGTAACCCAACCACATAGGCTCAGGAACAGAAAGCTCTGTATTGAAAGTCGCAGAAGTTCCATCTCGGAAAGGCACACTGGTACCCATAATAGGTACTACATCGTAGTTAGGCTTTGTCAGAGCTACACCATCCTTCTGAACGCCTTCGGCATAGACGTGCGTAATAGCTGCAGAGAACATCTTATCTAGAGCCTTTTCGTTTTGAGTAGCTTTAATACTTGTATTCCAACCCGTTGAACGAGACTTGCGCGCAGAGGCAGCCCATGTAATAACCATCGTTGGAGAAGGAGTAGTCCCAACTGTGATACGCTTACCAAAGTCAAATGTTGCAGTATAGTAAACATCGTCCAAAATAGGCGTTTTAACATGCTCATCTGTAGAAGTAAATGGAACCTTATCTGAAGCATCAAGAGTATAATGCCCCTTGAAGTATAGCGAGTTTGTTACAAAGCGAACTCCAGTAAGGCTAGCTCCATTAAGCTCTCCCTTACCTTCACGGCGGAAAGTAGTAACGACCAAGATACCAAGAGGCTTTAGCTTAATCTGAGCATCATCCTTAATGGTATAAAGAGTCTTTGAGGCATCATAGCTTAACTCTAGCCAATCAGAGGCGTAAGGAATAGGGAACTCAACCTCCGAATCTCCCTCTACGACCTTAGAAATATAGCTAGGCACTTCAAGCTTATTATCAGCAACATTTAAGTTACCTCCAGCTACCACACGAGCTTCAAGCTTATCAGTCCCGGGCGTAACACCAGTCAAATTAATATTTTTGCCATTCAGACGCCAAACCTTCTTGCCTCTAGAATTGTATTCCCATGTAGCATAGTCGCTACCAACGATTTGATTACCCTTACGGATTTGCAAATAGAACTTAATATTAGCTGCCTGAGCTTGCAAGTCCTCCATATCGATATGACCACGCTTACTTGGCGTACTAGTATTCTTCCCTGTATCATCGATAATGAACTTATTCAGACCGTCCTTTATCTTGATTTTGGAATTTTGTGTATCAAAGGCCTTAAATTTATCCCCAGATTCAACAATATCCTCATTCTCTCTATTGGGATTGATATTCAATCCAAGAGACATCTTTACCGTCTGCGTTGTAGCTGCTCTCTGCTCTATCGCTGAATCTAGCCCTAAGCTGTCCTTCGAACAAGAGCTAAAGGCTAAGCAACCCATAGCGACTAAAACATATAATCCGTTTCTCATCTTTGAAATCAATTCTACATTAAAACTCATCCTCTTCTTCAAAATCCTCAAAATCTAATTCCAAGGAAAAACTCACAAGTATATTATTACCCTCAGGCAATAACATACGCTCTACATAGGGCGACTCATAAGGAAGCCTCTGAGATTGGATAAACGCTCTCTTAATCATTAACTATTTTCAATTATTAACAATTTACCTTACTATATTCCTGCGGATGCTCCTAAATCATCTATTTTTATATCATCCGAATTAAGAACAGCACAAAGGTATATAATATTTTACAAACAAACAAAAATTAC
>RBKG01000127.1 GCA_003640335.1 Porphyromonas sp. | reverse complement strand
CTTTTGGATTGACTTTTGGATATATGAGGGCAGAAACAAAAAAAGAATTAGACTATTATGAACATAAACAAATTCACAATTAAATCGCAAGAAGCTCTACAACAAGCAGTAGAACTTGTGCGCCGTGGGGGCGGTCAGGTTATTGAGGCGCAACACCTACTCTCCTCTGTCCTCAACATAGAATCTAGCCCAGCTAAGTTCCTCTTCTCAAAGATGGGCGTAAGCCTTGAACGTATTAACGAAGAATTGACCTCTGAGCTAGCACGCCTACCTAAGGTATCGGGAGGCGAACCTTACCTTAGCCGTGAAGCGAACGACATCCTAACAAAGGCTGAAGACATCGCTAGCGAGATGAAAGATGAGTATGTTGCCCTTGAGCATCTGCTCTTAGCTCTCGTTGAAGCCAACAGCCCAGCCCAGAAAATACTACAAGGCGCAGGCGTCAATGCCAAAGACCTCAAAAGCGCTATCAGCGAACTGAGAGGAGGAAGCAAAGTTTCTAGCCAAACCGCTGAAGAGCAATATCAAGCTCTTGAAAAGTATGCTATTAACCTCTGCGCTCGTGCTAGAGAAGGCAAACTAGACCCCGTTATTGGTCGTGATGAGGAAATCAGACGAGTACTGCAAATTCTCTCTCGCCGAACTAAGAACAACCCTATCCTAATAGGTGAACCGGGGGTCGGAAAAACCGCAATAGCCGAAGGACTTGCTTATCGAATAGTACGTGGTGACGTTCCTGACAATCTACGTTCTAAACAAGTTTACTCTCTTGATATGGGTGCTCTAATAGCTGGAGCTAAGTATAAGGGTGAGTTTGAAGAGCGACTCAAGAGTGTCGTGAGCGAGGTTAGCCGTAGCGAAGGCGAAATCATCTTATTTATTGATGAAATCCATACGCTTGTAGGCGCAGGAAAGAGCGATGGTGCTATGGATGCGGCTAATATCCTTAAGCCTGCTCTTGCTCGTGGAGAACTCCGCTCTATCGGAGCTACAACCTTGGACGAGTATCAGAAGTATTTTGAGAAAGACAAGGCTCTTGAAAGACGTTTCCAAATGGTTATGGTCGAAGAACCTGACGAGTTAAGCACCATATCTATCCTACGAGGCATTAAGGAAAAGTACGAACACCACCACAAGGTGCGCATACAAGACGATGCCATTATTGCGGCTGTGCGCCTTTCGGACCGATATATTACAGACCGCTTCCTCCCTGATAAGGCTATTGACCTTATGGACGAAGCTGCGGCAAGACTCCGTATGCAGATGGACAGTTTGCCTGAAGACCTCGACGAAATCGCGCGACGCATCAAGCAACTTGAGATTGAGCGTGAAGCCATCAAGCGTGAGGGAGACTCAGAAAAAACCGAATCGCTCAGCAAAGAAATAGCCGAGCTCAAGGAACAAGAGTCTGGTCGCCTAAGCAAATGGCACGCAGAGCAAGACCTAATCGCCAAGATGCAGCTCTCTAAGCATAATATAGAACAGCTGAAACTTGAAGCCGAAGCAGCCGAACGTGGAGGCGATTATGGGCGAGTAGCTGAAATTCGTTACAGCCTTATCCCTAAAGAAGAGGAGGCTACAAAGGCTCTTATGACAGCTCTAGAGAATACACAAGGCGATAATGCCATGATTAGAGAGGAAGTCAGTGCCGAAGATATTGCCGAGATTGTCTCTCGATGGACGGGCATACCTGTCGGGAAGATGCTTCAAGGTGAACGAGAAAAGTTACTCCACCTTGAGGAAGAATTGCACCGCAGAGTCGTAGGTCAAGAGCAGGCTATACACGCAGTGGCTGAAGCCGTCAGACGTAGCCGTGCAGGGCTTAGTGACCCTCGCCGTCCTATCGGTTCGTTCATTTTCCTAGGTACTACTGGCGTAGGTAAGACGGAGCTAGCCAAGGCTCTCGCAGAAATTCTCTTTGATGATGAAACTATGCTAACACGCATAGATATGAGTGAATATCAAGAAAAGTTCTCTGCTACTCGCCTAATAGGAGCACCTCCGGGATATGTTGGCTACGATGAAGGCGGACAGCTTACTGAGGCTGTTAGACGCAAACCTTACTCCGTTGTGCTCTTTGATGAAATTGAGAAGGCGCACCCCGATGTCTTCAATGTACTCTTACAGGTACTTGATGATGGTCGTCTAACAGATAATAAGGGTCGTACGGTAAACTTCAAGAATACGATTATTATCATGACGAGCAATCTCGGTAGTGACCTCATTCGTGAGCGACTTAGCACTCGTACAGCTAGTAACGAAGAAAAGATTATTGAGCAAACAGCCGAAGAGGTTATGGGCCTACTCAAAACTGTTATGCGTCCTGAGTTTCTAAATCGTATCGATGAAACCATTGTATTTACTCCTCTTAATAAGGAAGAAATAGAACGCATTGTAGCCTTACAGCTCAATCAGACAGTCAAGATGCTACGTGAGAATGGTATCCAACTCAGCTATACGCCTGAACTTGTGAGCAGGATAGCCGAAGAAGGCTTTGACCCTGAGTTTGGTGCAAGACCTGTTAAGCGAGCTATTCAAAGAGGCTTGCTCAGCGAACTTAGCCGTCGCTTGCTTGAGGGTTCTGTTTCAGAAGGGCAGAGCATTATTATGGATGCTGCTCCCGATGGGGCGTACATATTCCGTCAAGGTCTCTAGAAAGTAGATTTTATTAAAAAGGCTACCGCAGTACATTGCGGTAGCCTTTTTCTTTGTATCAAGTAAGCGTCTAATTGAATAACTTGCCTAAGGA
>RBKG01000167.1 GCA_003640335.1 Porphyromonas sp. | reverse complement strand
TACAAGCAAAGCTAATAAGAATATTCTAATAAAGCAAAGCCTTTTCTCGAGCTTTCAATTACAATAAAAAGACAAGAGCTTGCGTCAGCTTTTATACTGACACAAGCTCTTATTCTTGATTATTGTAGCACAATTAGCTTAGTGCAACCCAACGCACATAAGCAAAGTCCTGACGGTGAGGCAACTCAGCATGCTTAGGCAAGATGCGTAAGCTATACTTGTAGCGACCCGGTATGCGTGACTTGATGTCTGCGGCATAACGCTCCTGCTGCCCATGCTTCTCAGTCAAAGGCAATGTGTGAACACGTCTTAACTTGAGCGCACCCTTATCATCAGGCTCAGCAACGACAAGCTCTACATCTAGTTCGCAAGCCAATGCGCCCTTATCGATGAGAATGCTGACATGAGTCTTATCTCCTACCATGTGAGACTCTGGAGAGAAACTATCTTCTAGCGATACGATATTTAACTCATCCCAATGCTCAGCTACAGACTTTTTCCAAGCAACTAATTGATGCGCTATTGCGTTGTTATCCTCATGGATACGAGCCGAACGAGTAGCAAGTTTATTATAGAAACGTTCGAAGTAATCATCCATCATACGACGCATAGTGTAATGAGGAGCAATGAAGTTAAGCGAATTCTTAACAGTCTGCATCCAACCCTCACTATAAGGCTTATCGCCACGGTCATCAAAGTACAATGGAGCTATTTCGCGTTCAATAAGGTCATAGATAGTCGTTGCATCTAGCTTATCCTGCAAACTTTGGTCTGTGAATGTACGCTTATCTGTCAAAGCCCAACCGGCACCCGGACGATAACCTTCGTACCACCAACCATCAAGAACGGATAGATTTAGAACGCCATTCATCTCAGCCTTTTCGCCCGATGTACCCGAAGCCTCAAGAGGGCGTGTAGGAGTATTCATCCAAATATCAACACCTGCAATCAACTTAGAAGCAAGGCGCATATCGTAGTTTTCAAGGAAGATAATCTTACCCAAGAACTGAGGACGACGGCTAATCTCTAGGATATACTTAATTAGTCCTTGACCTCCACCATCGGCAGGGTGAGCCTTACCTGTGAAGAGGAATTGAACAGGATACTTTGGATTGTTTACAATCTTATCTAGGCGTTCCAAGTCTGTGAACAGAAGGTGGGCACGCTTGTAAGTAGCAAAACGGCGACCAAAACCAATAAGCAAAGCATTAGGATTAATACCATCAAGTATTTGCTTCGTGCTTTCAGGATTGCTACTATTCTTTATCCACTTATCGCCATAATAGCCACGAATATACTCTACAAGATGTTGCTTTTGGTTATTGTGGATTTTCCACAAACGCTCATTAGGCACAGACTGTACTCTACTCCAAATAGCTTCATCTGTTTGTGTCTGCACATAATCCTTTCCGAATACTTCAGCAAAAAGGCTTTGCCATTCAGCTCCTGCCCAAGTAGGCATGTGTACACCATTAGTAACATAGCCGACGTGTAGCTCCTCTGGGAAGAAACCGGGCCAAACAGGCGCAAACATTTCTTGTGAAACTACACCGTGTAGTTTACTTACACCATTAGCCTCTTGACAAGTATTCAAGGCAAATGTACTCATTGAGAACTTCTCATCTGTACCTGGGTGTTCACGACCCATATCCATGAATTCATTCCAAGAGAGACCAAGTCTTACAGGCACATGTCCGAGATATTTACCCACGAGTTCCTCTGCGAAGCAGTCATGACCAGCAGGTACAGGCGTATGTACTGTATAGATAGATGAAGCACGTACAAGCTCAAGAGCTACATCGAAGTCTAGACCATTACCTTCAACATAATCCAATAGACGCTGTACACTCATCAATGCAGCATGTCCTTCATTCATGTGATAGACATCCTTCTTGATGCCTAACTTCGTGAGAAGTTGCACACCACCAATACCCAAGAGATACTCTTGCTTCATGCGATTTTCCCAATCACCGCCATAGAGTTGGTGCGTAATAGGACGGTCCCATTCACTATTTGCATGAATATCTGTATCGAGAAGATAGAGCTGAATACGACCTACATCTACACGCCAAACATTGCAGAAAACGCTATGTCCATTGTAAGGCACTTCTAGAACCATAGGAGTACCGTCCTCATTCTTTACCTGAGAGAGTGGCAACTGTGTGAAGTCTTGCGCCTCATAAGTAGCTTGCTGCTGACCATCTTGAGAAAGAGTCTGAGTAAAGTAACCATAGCGATATAGGAAACCTACAGCTGTCATACGGACGTTACTATCACTAGCTTCCTTGAGATAGTCGCCAGCTAGTACACCAAGACCTCCTGAATAAATCTTAAGGACATTAGTCAAACCATACTCCATACAGAAGTAGGCAACTGATGGGCGATTGATATCCTGAGGAACGGCCATATAAGCTTTCCAATCGGCATACACCTCATCAATCTGCTTCAATAAGGCTTTATTGCTTGTGATAGCAGCGATTTGCTCCTCCGAGAGGAGACGCAAGAGTTGTACTGGATTTCCTTCTGTCTTTTCCCATAACTCTGGAGCGAGAGCTTCGAACATTTCCTTTGCTTTTGGGGTCCATACCCACCAAAGGTTGTGTGCTAGTTCGTCCAACTTTGTAAGCTCCTGAGGGAGCTGAGCATACGTATAGACATCCGTCCATACCGCTTCATTAGCTTTCTTCTGATTGATCATCTCGTTAGTGCCTTGTGGCTTTTGTTGTAAACTGCGACAAAGGTACGTGTTTTAGTTCATTTGCTCAATAGG
>RBKG01000064.1 GCA_003640335.1 Porphyromonas sp. | reverse complement strand
AAGTATAGCCAAAAGCTTAATGCCTTCATCTTCTCTGCCGAGAATGGAAGTCGCAAGTCCCTGTATAAGTTAGACCTTAAGAGCAATCGCATCAGCCAAATACCTATCAGCGAAGATGTCGTACGCTACTTCTCTGTAGCCGAGCACGGCACAGACCTTTGGTACATTGGGCAGAGCCTTAACAATGCGGACAAGCTATACAAAGTAAATGCTAGTGGCAAGCAACAACTTGTATGGGACCTCTCTAAGGAAAAGCTAGAAGATGTACGCTTTAACCCCGGTAAGGACTTTGTTTACACGACGCCTGACGGCACCAAGATTGATTGCTGGTACTATCTACCGCCCAACTTTGACCCTAATAAGAAGTACCCTATGATTGTCTATTATTATGGAGGTACTGTTCCTGTTACACGCCAGCTAGAGACGGTTTACGACCTTGCGATGTTTGCTTCTCAAGGTTACGTTGCTTTCTCGCTTAATCCTCGTGGCTGTACTGGTTATGGTCAAAAGTTTGCTGCAGACCACCTCAATGCTTGGGGGGATAAGACAGCCGATGATATCATCGGTGCTGTAAAAGCATTCTCAGACCAGCATTCATTTGTTGATAGCAAGAAGATAGGATGTTGTGGTGCAAGTTATGGCGGCTTTATGACGCAATACCTACAAACCAAGACTAATATGTTTGCAGCAGCTATTAGCCACGCAGGTATCAGTTCGATTTCTAGCTACTGGGCTAATGGTTATTGGGGTATTGGCTATAGTTCTGTCGCATCTGCAGGTAGTTATCCTTGGAATAATCCCGACCTATACACCAAGCATAGCCCTCTATTTAATGCAGATAAAATCCATACTCCTCTACTCCTCCTACACGGTACAGCAGACGTCAATGTACCACCAAGTGAAAGTACAGCCCTATACAATGCTCTAAAAATACTTGGACGTCCAGTAGAATTAGTAGAAATAACGGGCGAAGACCACCATATCATGGAACCGGATAGACAAGATGTTTGGATGAGGACTATCTGTGCTTGGTTCGCTAAGTATCTACAAGATAAGCCCCAATGGTGGGATAGTCTTTACCCTAAGACTCCTTACGAAAAGTAAAGAGTTGGCTTAAACTCTGAGATTTTCAAGGAGATAATCAACAAGGCTGAGAGGGTTGCTACACAATATGAGTGTGGCAACCCTCTATTTTTCTACCAATATGTCTCCAATAATCTATCGATAAGACCTGCATTCGCTGTAACTCTTTGCCATCTATTGCCTATGACTTATTACCTTTGTACACAAAATAAAAGATTGTACACCAATCATAGAGAGAATTCTTAGTGAATGAATAACGAAATATCGCCTTTCAGCCCACTACCTTGGACTAGTAGTGAACGCCCCTATCATCTGATTGCGGGACCTTGTTCGGCCGAGAGTGAAGCCCAAACAATGCGCATCGCTCAAGCCCTCAAAGAGCAAGGTGTCGGCATCTATCGTGCTAGCCTATGGAAACCACGAACAAAACCCGGAGGCTTTGAGGGCGTAGGCATAGAGGGTCTGTCGTGGCTCGTGCGTGTACAGAATGAGCTCGGCATGCAGGCGATGACAGAGGTTGCGACTCCTGCACATATTGAGGTAGCACTGCGTGCTGGACTGAAAGGGATATGGATAGGCGCTCGTACCACAGCAAGCCCTTTCGCTATGGCTGAGATTGCAGAGGCGCTTAAGGGTGTTGATGATGTCGTTGTTCTCGTCAAAAATCCTATTAGTCCTGATATCAATCTTTGGGAAGGTTCTCTTCTTCGCTTAAAGCAAGCTGGAGTAAAACATGTAGGAGCTATACACAGAGGATTTACTACCTATGGAGAGCAATTCTACCGCAATAGTCCCCTTTGGCAAATACCTATTGAACTCAAACTACGGCATCCCGAACTTACTATCCTCGTTGACCCTAGCCATATAGGTGGTAAACGCTCATTGATAGAGGGCATATCTCGCTCAGCTATAGAGATGAATTTTGATGGTCTTATGGTTGAAGTACATGACCAACCCGATACAGCTCTTAGCGATGCCGAGCAACAAATCACACCCGAACACCTCAAGAGCATAGCAGAGTCTTTAGCCTCTATGTGTACTGATAATGTTGATTCACCGGAACTCTCACAGTACAGAAATACGATTAACCATATAGACGAAGAAATCTTGCGTTTGCTTGTTCGGAGAGGTGAAATAGCTAAAGCCATTGGGCAGTACAAGCATAATAGAGGAATGTGCATACTCCAACCTGAACGCTATCGTGAGCTTATGTCTAGTCGTGAGCAACAAGCTCAAACACTAGGACTTGATACTAAATATGTACATGACCTCTTCAGCATCATTCACGAAGAGAGCGTGCGTTCACAGCAAGCCCTTCTTAATAACGCTCCCACTAGGCACGAAGATGAATAGAGTGCTTATATCTCTAGGAAGTAATACCCATGCAGAGGCGCATATCCCTAGAGCCTTAGAGTCTTTACATAGCGCATTAGCCATAGAGCGAGAGACAGCGGCTATTCAAACAGAGCCTGTAGACTTTCCTTATCCATCGGGGCTATTTACGAACCTACTGATACTCGCCTACACCCCCATGAGTCAAGCCGACTTAATCAATCTTCTGCACAACATCGAGCAAGAAGCAGGGCGAGACCGCAAACATCCAGAGCTTGTAACGCTTGATGTAGATTTAATACAATGGAATGATGAGGTACTCAAACCAAGAGATATGCTCCGCCCTTACTTCCAAAC
>RBKG01000179.1 GCA_003640335.1 Porphyromonas sp. | reverse complement strand
GTGTAGTCTGCACAAACTTCAGCCGTAGTCTGTACAGACTTCGCCGAGGTTTTGAGTTTAGGAAACGCACGCTTTGTTTTCTCTTCGTGTAATTAGCCTGAATTTTGATGCGCTTGTCTTTTAATTGTGCTCAAGTTTCGCAATAATCATTACTTTTGCACTATCAATAATTATTCGGATTTATAACTAATCTATCACAGGTCGAGTATGAAAAATATTCTGATCATTGGCTCAACGGGTCAAATTGGTACAGAGCTAACCATGGCTCTACGTAAACACTCTCCAAATGGCAATGTAGTAGCAGGATATATTCCTGCACAACCTCCTACAGAAATGCTTAAGGAGACTGGTCCATGCGAGATTGTCGATATTACTAATGCACAGCAGATTGCAGATGTTGTGAAGAAGTATCAGGTAGACACAATCTACAACTTGGCAGCACTACTCAGTGCTGTAGCAGAGGCTAAGCCTCAGCTTGCTTGGCAAATCGGTATGGGCGGTTTGTTTAATGTCTTAGAAGTTGCTCGTGAAACAGGCGCAGCAGTCTTTACTCCTAGTTCGATTGCGGCTTTTGGTCCGGGGACTGTCAAGGATATGGTACCTCAGGATACAGTGCAACGTCCGCAAACGATGTATGGTGTGACCAAGGTGTCAGGAGAGCTTTTGAGCGATTACTACCACAAGCGTTTTGGCGTGGATACACGCTCAGTACGTTTCCCTGGTCTTATCTCAAACGTTACATTGCCTGGTGGAGGTACTACGGATTATGCCGTGGATATCTACTATGCAGCTGTGCGCGAGGGTAAGTTTACTTGTCCGCTTAAGCCTGGTACTTATATGGATATGATGTACATGCCAGATGCGCTTAGAGCAACCATCGAACTTATGGAGGCTGACCCTACGAAGCTGATACACCGCAACTCTTTTAATCTTGCGTCTATGAGCTTTGAACCTACTGAAATTATTGCTGAAGTTAAGCGACTAGTTCCAGAGCTTGAGGTTAAGTTCGAAATAGATGAATTGCGCCAGTCTATTGCTGATAGTTGGCCAAACTCAATGGACGATAGTTGCGCTCGTGCAGAGTGGGGCTGGAAGCCTGAGTACGATTTGCGTGCGATGAGTGAAGATATGGTGCTTAAGCTCCGTCAGAAATTTGGCAAGTAAAGAACTCTCGAACTCAATATAGACAGCATCCTCCCCAAGTGATTAGACCTTTGGGGAGGGTGTTTGTTTGTAAAAATGAAACTAAATACCTTTGGGTCTACCATGAAGCAAACTAAGCCCAAGGGTAATAATCAAAACCTAAGAGTATACAGATATGAAAGATTCAGCCCTACTTCTTGTAACATTTGGAAGTACTTATCCCGGTCCACACGAGACCTTTGCTCGCACACGGGCATTCTTTGCCGAGGCCTATCCTGACAGTGATATTTATATGGCTTTTACTAGCCGTATTTGCATTGCACGTTGGTACAAAAAGACGGGAGAGCAGTATCATACAGCCGATGTTATCTTGGATAAAATAGGACAAGCAGGTTATAAGCGGGTACGTATCCAGAGCCTACACATTATACCCGGCTTAGAGTTTTCGTTTATTCATAATCTATACCTGCCCAAGTTTAGAGAGCAGTATCCCGAAATCCCTGTTGTTGTTGGTCGTCCTTTGCTTGATGAAGAGCATGACATACGTCGTGTAGGAGATATTATTTATAAGGCATTTGAGACTCGTTTGAGTCGAGGCGAAGGGCTTGTGCTTATGGGGCATGGTAATGATACTGATGATTTCCCTGAGGCAAATACTCGCTATGAAAGGTTGAATACTTATTTGCAGAGTCTTGATAATAAGATTGTTATTGGGACTGTGGATTATGAAGCTATGCTCTATGATGTGGTGGAGAAGCATCTGCATCAAGCACTTCCAGCTCCAGCCGTCCTCAATCTCTTGCCTTTGATGAGTGTCGCTGGCGACCATGCGCTGAATGATTTGGCTGGTGAGCGTAATGAAGATGAAGAGCTAGAGGAACAGAGTTGGATGGTGCGCTTGCAGGAAGATGGCTACACGATTAACCCACAAGAGCACTGCCATTTGCATGGTTTAGCTGATTATAAAGAAATCTGTCAGATTTGGTTGGAGCATCTGCAAGAAGCGGAGAAGCAAGTCCTATCATAAACTTTTAATACAGCGTATTAAATTAAACTGGATTAGTTGAAATTTCTTTGCTAAGTATTTGAAAATTATAGATATATTTAAGCAAAGGTGAATTGTGCTTGAAAATTCTGGAAACTTCAGCCGTAGTTTGTGCAGACTACGGCTGAAGTTTGTACAGACTACACGTGTAGTCTGCACAAACCTCGCCGAGTGCTGAACATTCTTTCGCGCGAAAAGATTTATTGGTATGTCTACTCCCGATTTAAGAAGATAAGTATTTAGATTTATTAAAGACCATTGCATAATACGGCACTCGCTGCGTTATTATCGACATTCAGGCTTGGTCATTTACATGAGTAAACTCCCTGCGCCCTCAGTCTCAATGCCTTGCGATTACCACATTCTGCAAAGCCCTCCAAAAGAATAAGTTTTACTTGTCCTTTTGGAGACCGTCGAGCGGTCTCTTTTTAGTGAGAGTGGATAGAGTATAGAGAAACTAAACTTTGTTGAGTAAGAGTAATCTAAGTCGGCACGTTTAGTTTTTGTATCTTTGTGCAATCAAAAAATAAAGACTATTTGAGACTGTTGCATGGTCTCTATTTAGTAATAGTTTAAGGAGTTAAT
>RBKG01000244.1 GCA_003640335.1 Porphyromonas sp. | reverse complement strand
TCCTGCTCTCGGCGCAACTGCTCTTCGCTCTTATAGATAGGGAAGTCATAGGGGGCAGTAAGTAATGCACCCTGCCAAGGCTTGTCTTTAGTGTACTGGTATTGGCTAGTACGCTTAATCGGAATAGCTATTGTGAGGAGTGTCGCTACCGTGATAAAGATGAGGACACGATATATATAGGGACGATTTTGTTCCCAATGTAAAAACTTGAACATCTTAATCAATTAATTCTCTGTAGAGCAAAGGTACTAAATTATCTATAGAGGGATAATTGGCTTTTGCCTTCCATCAATGGCTATAACTAAATGTATGTGAAGAGCTAGCAAAACAGAAATGAGAATAAAGTGCTATCTTTGCACTCAAATCATTAAAGTGTGCAGGGAGGTGACTGCGAAGAATAACCAAATTATTAACTAAAGACCATCAGCTTAAATGAGATTAGATGATGCACCTCAATCAATAATTTTATCTAAGCTACAAATAGTTACGATATGAAGAAAATAGCCACTATTTGTGTCCTTGCTACGCCTATGCTACTAGCTGCTCAAGAGGTTCAACAAGACAGTATTAAGAATCTTGACGAGTTCGTTGTCAGCGCAGTACGCATCAATCGTCCAGCGGCAGTAAGCAAGATTAATGCTCCCGTTAGGGAAGTTCCTATTACAGTAAACCGTATCTCAGCTAAGGAAATTCAAGCTAAGGGATACAACGATGCAGTGGAAGCTCTTCGTGGCGTTCCGGGTGTAAATCCTATCCGTCAGTATGGTGCTTTCCACATGTTCCGTATCCGTGGTTTCTACGAATCTATTTTGATTGATAACGGTATGCGTGATGAGCGTCAAGCGCTTTGGCAATCAGCTCCTATTACGGGCTTAGGCTCTGTTGAACGCATCGAAGTGCTTAAGGGTGCTGCCTCTATGCAACAAGGACACTCTGCTGTGGGCGGTGTAGTGAACATCGTTCGTAAGCCTGTATCTCCAGACTTTGGTGCTTATGCTAAGATTTCAGTAGGTAGCTACAACAGCTATCGCTTCAATGCCGGTCTTAATGGAGCCGTTACTGATAAGCTCCTTATGCGTGCTGATGTCGAAGCTAACCATAGCGATGGTTGGCGTGCAAACTATGCTAAGGGATACAACTTTAGTGTAGTCGCTAAATGGCTCATCAACTCTAAGAGCAATCTTCAGCTCTCTGTTTACAACAACAAGGATAACTACGGCGGTGACTATGGTACATTGCGTACTTACAACCGTGATATCTTCGAAGTGTCATCAGACCGCAAAATCCATAGCGCAGGAGATGCGTACTGGACAAAGCTAGACCGTAAGACTATCCACGGCTTCTCTCAAGATGATTTGGCTCACAAGAATATCGCAGCACAGCTTAAGTATGAATATCACTTCAATAGAAACTGGTCGCTATCTGAGCAACTCTTCGTTTCTAGTGATGATGTTAAGTATATGTCTACTGATGCGTACGATATTTACGGAGAGGAAAACGCTGCTCCAGGGCTACGTTACTACTATAAGAATGGCGACAAAAAGGTTTACACAGACCTAACTAAGCTCAGCCGTGGTGGTTTTGCGTTCGACTACGAAACAAGAGGTATTCAGAATCAAACAGAGCTAAGTGGTAAGGTAATAACAGGCTCACTCAAGCATAACCTACTCTTTGGTTATAACTACTTCTTGATGAACTCTGACCGCTACGATGCAGCCGACTTAACGGGTACTGGTTATACAAATCCTGTTACTTATGTAAATCCTATCCGTAATCAAGGTCCTCTAGGTATCCACTTCAATCGTAAGCAAACTTTTGATGACCGTACGCACGGACTATACGCTCAGGATTACATCAAGTGGGGCAGATTCTCTGTGCTTGCAGGCTTACGTCTAGACCACTTTACTCGTGACTTTTCTGTTTACAAGACGAATAACAAAACGGTAGTAAGCGATAACGGAACACAGAGAATTCAAAACTTAGCTCTTACTTATCGTGCAGGTCTTGTCTACGACATCACGAAGTCATTTAACATCTACGCAGCGACTTCTAACTTCTACAAGCCTCAGGTCGTTTCGCTTTCGTCTGAAGTAGCTTATCTTGATAATGATGGTAAGGAAATGGGTGCAAGCGAACTAAGTAAGTTGCCTCCTACTCAAGGTAATCAGTTTGAAGTAGGTACACATATCCTCCTAGCTAAGAAGTTTAGCCTTAATGCTTCAGCTTATTATCTAGACCTTAATAATAAGCTTAACTCATACCTCGGTACGCGTGAGGATGGTAAGCGTATCGGTGCTCTTGTAGATGGTTATCAGAGTAAGGGCTTTGAGCTAGACCTTAACTATCGTCCTACATCGGGCTTAGGCTTCCAACTTGGTTATAGTTATACAGATGCTAGAGTTAAGGCTGGTAAGGGTGCTAATGCTAAGTACACAACTAATGCGGGAAATCTAATGGCTCAAAATCCACAACATCAGCTTTCAGCTTGGGTCTTCGGCTCTCGTAAGCTAACGAAGAAGAGCTCGCTTAATGCTGGTCTTGGTACAGAGATGGTGAGCAAGTCTTACACAAGCGATAATAACGACATTACTATACCGGGTTATGCAATCTTCAATGGTATGTTGTCTTATGAGTGGAGCAAGCTCACACTTCAGTTGAACCTCAATAATATCCTTGATAAGGATTATACGCGTCATATCCTCTATGATTATCAGTATCTTCCAAGTGAAGGACGCAACTTTACTCTGAGCCTACTTTACAAGCTCTAAAGAGTAAATA
>RBKG01000100.1 GCA_003640335.1 Porphyromonas sp. | reverse complement strand
AGGACAATGAAAAAGAAGACTCTAAACACCCAAGAAGAACGCCAAGAAGCTATTCGCCTTAAGGGCGTTCGGGTGAATAATCTAAAGAATATATCACTCGAGATACCACGAGGGAAATTTGTAGTTGTTACGGGCGTCAGCGGCTCGGGCAAAAGCTCATTAGCCTTTGATACACTCTATGCCGAGGGACAAAGACGCTACGTCGAAAGCCTTTCGTCTTATGCTCGTCAATTCCTTGGTCGTATGGCTAAGCCTGAGTGCGATTGGATTTATGGACTTCCTCCCTCTATCGCTATTGAGCAAAGAGTCATCAGTCGCAATCCACGCTCCACAGTAGCCACTTCTACCGAAATCTACGAATACCTTAGACTGCTATATGCCCGTATAGGTAAAATGATTTCGCCTATCAGTGGTACAGAGGTGCGCAAGCATACAAACCGAGATGTTACGGACTTCATCAAGGGACAAACCCTCGGTAGCCGTATTTACTTGCTCGTTCGCCTTCAACTACCTGCAGGGCGTTCTCTTCTTGAGCATCTAGAGATACAGCTCCAACAAGGTTACTCGCGTCTGTGGCACGAAGGGCAGTTACAAAGCATCGAAGACTACATCTCGGAAGGATTGCCCGAACGCAAAGACTTGTATCTAATGCTAGATAGGCTTGCCCTAAGCGAGGATATCGATGTAGAGGCTAGGTTGGGCGAAAGTATCGAACAGGCTTTCTTTGATGGTCGTGGAGCCTGCTCTGTCTTTGTTCAGACGACGGAAGGCGAAAGCATTCTACAAGAGTTTAGCAATGTTTTTGAAGCCGATGGAAGAGTTTTCCAAGAGCCTACACCAGAGATGTTCAGCTTCAACAATCCGATAGGAGCTTGTCCTGAGTGTGAAGGCTTTGGAAAGGTGATGGGCATAGAAGAAGACCTCGTTATCCCGAACAAGAACCTTTCTGTATTTGAAGACTGCGTAGCATGCTGGAAGGGTGCTGTATCAAGCGAGTGGAAACGCTATTTCATCAATGCGGCAGCTCCTCTTGGCTTTCCTGTCCATCGCCCCTACTCCGAACTTAGCGCAAAGGAAGTGGAGATGCTTTGGCGTGGTGTACCTATTGAAGGAGACCCTTACCTTGAGACTATTGGGATAGATGACTACTTCAAGGTGCTGCAAAGAGATATTCATAAGGTACAGAACCGAGTAAGATTATCTCACTTCAAAGGCAAAACGACTTGCCCCACTTGTAAGGGTGGACGCCTAGGAGCAGATGCCCTCTGCGTACGCATTGATGGCAAGAATATCGCAGAAGTCGTTACGATGACCCTTGATGAGGCTAAAAAATTCTTTGACGAACTACACATAAGCGAAGAAGATGCGTTCATCGCCAAACGACTACTTCTAGAAATACGCAATAGATTAAGTTTCCTCCAAGAGGTAGGGCTAGGCTATCTAACCCTAGACCGCTTATCCAATACACTCTCTGGGGGCGAAAGCCAACGTGTAACCCTTGCTTCTCAGCTGGGTAATAACCTTGTCGGCTCTCTCTATGTGCTAGACGAACCTAGCATCGGACTACATCAGCGAGATACATCAAGGCTCATCAATGTAGTTAAGAGATTGCGAGACCTTGGCAATACCGTAGTTGTCGTTGAGCACGATGAAGAAGTTATGCGAGCAAGTGACTTCATCATAGATATAGGACCTAAGGCTGGTATTCATGGTGGTGAAGTTGTTTATGCTGGTGCCACTAATCAGCTAAATGAGAATAGTCCGGGGCTTACAGCTGCCTACCTTACCGGCAGAGAACATATTGACACACCTCAGCACAGACGCTCATGGCATAGTAGTATCAAGGTAGAAGGGGCTAGACGGCATAACCTCAAGGGGCTTGATGTCGAAATACCCCTACATACGATGACTGTCGTCAGCGGTATTAGTGGTTCGGGTAAGAGTACTCTTATTCGAGATATATTCTACGAAGGTGTTAAGCGCAAACTTGCTCACGAGAGCTTGGAGAGCATCGGACTAAGCAAGTTGAGTGGTAGCTTCAGCGAAATCCAGCAAATCGAATACGTTGACCAAAATAATATCGCCCGCAGTTCACGCTCAAACCCATCTATCTATATAGGTGCGTTTGACGAAATACGAAAGCTCTATAGCGAACAGACACTCGCTAAGCAAATGGGTTATAAGCCCGCATTCTTTAGTTTTAATAAGGAAGGCGGACGTTGTGAGAACTGTAAAGGCGATGGCTTCACAACTGTAGAGATGCAGTTCATGGCTGATATTACTCTAGAGTGTGAGGAGTGTCACGGCAAGCGTTTCAAGAGCGAAACGCTTGAAGTTGAGTATCATGGAAAGAACATCTACGATATTTTAGAGATGAGCGTAGATGAAGCTATTGACTTCTTCCGAGCCAATCCATGTGGCAAGACGACGGAAGAAATTATTACACGCTTGAAGCCCTTACAAACTGTAGGCTTAGGCTACGTCAAGCTAGGGCAAAGTAGCTCTACCTTATCGGGAGGTGAGAACCAGCGTGTTAAACTAGCTTATTATCTCGGTCGAGGCAAGAAAGAGCCGACACTCTTCATCTTCGACGAACCAACGACAGGTCTACACTTCCACGATATTAAAACGCTCCTTGTTGCCTTCAATTCACTTGTAGATGCTGGACATTCGCTTGTCATCGTTGAGCATAACATTGAAATAATCAAAAGTGCGGACTGGGTCATTGACCTTGGACCTGAAGGTGGCATTCATGGCGGTAATATCGTAGCACAAGGGACTCCCGAAGAGGT
>RBKG01000142.1 GCA_003640335.1 Porphyromonas sp. | reverse complement strand
ATACAAAGCAAGAGGCAGTATCAAAACAAATGTTTTGACACTGCCTCTTAATAATATTATACTCTGACTTATTGCTTACCAGGAGCCTTGCGAGCAGAATAGCTTACGTTAAGCGTATTTGCACGACGAAGTTCTTCCTTAACTTCTGCAATAATGTTCATCTTAGTATCACGGTCAGCCTTGATAGAAATCTGCTGACGTGGTTGCTTATCCAAAGATAGCTTATTCTTAGCCTGAGTTACGTAAGTGTATACGTGACTGGCATCAGTAGTAACCTGGTCATTCAGCTGGATAGCTGAGCTTGTACCAAACATTGACTGGTATGCTTCTGTAGGCTTACCAATATAGATGAATGTTACAAGAGACTTTTCTTCAAGCTTAGTAAGCTCAGAAGCCTGAGGCAAGTTACTGTAGCTAATCTTAGGAGAGACCTCACGCATTGACGTTACCATCATAATGAAGAAGAGGAACGCAAACACAAGGTCAGGAAGAGAAGACGTGTTTAGCTCAGGCATTTCACGTCCACCGGCTTTACTAAATTTACCCATGTCGTTTTACTTCTTCTTGAGGTTAGACAATGGCATTTCAGAGATATGCATAGGATAAGCTTCTGAGATAGCCTTCTTTTGAGATTCTGATAGTTCATCAAAACTCTTGTTGAAGTACTTCTTTGCAGCTACATTCCATGCCTCATTATATGCCTTGAGGAGTTCGTTCTGCACATTGATAAACATCTGATAGCTTGTTTCAATCTCACTCTTAAGCGAGATTGCATAGCTAGTCGTGATGACGTTTACCTTACCAAGACCAGGGATATCACGTGATTCTCTATCTGGCTTATTAGGGTCATTGCTTGGGTTCAAGATAAAGTCAACAACTTCATCCTTAAGCTTATCAAGCTTAACAGGCACAAGCGCCCCAGCCTTAGAAATCACAATCTCATCGTTACGGTTAACGAGGAGGCGCATGATATTACGCTCGTTGATTTCTACTGGTCTATCTTGCTGTTGCTTAGGAGCTAATGGCGGCAAACGACGCTGTAGCCCCTTATCAGTATCCATTGAAGTAGTAATCAAGAAGAAGATAAGCAACATAAAAGCGATATCGGCAGACGATGAGCCGTTGATACCAGGCGTCGATCTTTTCTTTTTAGCCATAATGCTTTCTGTTTTTACTCTGATTACTATGGATTAACGATTAAGCGCACTCTTAACTGCACCAGCGATAGCAGCAACGATAGTCAAGAATAGGAGGACATACACAGAGTAAATCCACATATCCGAGAACTTAAGCCAGAAAGGCGCGTTGAAACGCTGTGCTTCTTCATTAAGCTTTAGAGGTGTAGTATCACCAATAGCGTAAGTTACGAGTAGAAGAACAACAAGAGCGATAGGACCAGCAATCTTCTTTAATGCAGCCGATGGGCTTGCAGCAAGTTCAGCAATAAAGTCCTTAACTACGAAAAACAATACAGTCACTACAGAAAGAATTCCTAGTGCGTATGTCCAATATATTAGAACATCCGTGTAAGCGTACACCTTATTGTCCTTCATATCTAGTTCGCTACCACCGAAGAGGAAAAGCGCAAATACGATTACGCTGATAGCGACAAGAGCAAGGAAGGTATAGCTGGATGTCTTTCTTATTCCAGTTACAGCCATTTCTTTATTCTTTAATAATGGGTTAATAGAAATGGATGGAATTACTTAGCAAACTTCTCGTTACGCTTAACGATGATATCAAGAAGAGTGATTGAAGCATCTTCCATCTTGTTCACGATACCTTCTACAAGAGAAAGAATGTAGTTGTAGAATACCTGAAGGATCATAGCTACTACAAGACCACCGATAGTAGTGATAAGAGCCACCTTCATACCACCTGCTACAACTGTTGGGCTGATATCACCTACTTGTTCGATCTTATCGAAGGCGAACACCATACCTACCACAGTACCCAAGAATCCGAGTGATGGAGATAGAGCGATGAAGAGTGTAATCCAAGAAAGGTTCTTTTCAAGAAGACCACCTTGTACACCACCGTAAGAAACAACTGACTTTTCTACGATGTCAATACCCTGATCGGCACGAAGAAGAGCCTGATAAGCGATAGAAGCAATAGGACCACGAGTGTTACGAGCGATAGTCTTAGCTCCTTCTAGGTCGTTCTTCTCAAGAGCTGCTTCGATGTCTTCGAGCATCTTCTTAGGATTAACGTCAGAAAGGTTTAGGTAAACGATACGTTCTAGGCAGATAGCTAGACCAAGGATAAGAGCGATAGCGATTGGAGTCATCCAGTCTGCGCCCCCTTCAATGAACTTCTGCTTGAAAGCTTGGTGGAAACCTCCTTCAGCTGGAGCTTCGTCTGTAGTTGGAGCAACAGTAGCAGCTGTGTCCACAGCGGCAGCAGCTGTATCTACAGTAGCCTTAGCTGAATCTACTACCTCAGTAGCCGTAGCAGCTGAGTCTTGAGCCATAGCTGTCGTCGTAAAACCAACTGACAGAGCAGCTACACACGCGATTGATGCAAAAAACTTTTTCATCGTGCTTTAGTTTTATTAATTACTTTGTTTTGTTATATAATTCTCTTCTAATTAAGTCCTTAAACTCTTTAAACACGCAAGCTGTTCTACTCATCTAAATAGCTATTTATTAGCATATTATCTAGTCAAGCTCACTTACTAGCAGTGCTTTAATAGTTCAAAAATACAACTTTATTGTACTTCTACCAAATTTATACCAACTAATCTTACAAATTTCATTCATCTGCATACTCTCACACATCTATCTATAGAGGTAGTTTT
>RBKG01000089.1 GCA_003640335.1 Porphyromonas sp. | reverse complement strand
TATTTGGATTATTCATAAATACTACCTACCTTCGCCTCTCGGTTAATGAAAAGAGAAGAGATTCTCGATAGTATCACTTAATAAGGAATCATAGTCATGAAAGTAGGGTTATTTATACCATGCTACGTCAATGCTATATATCCTAACGTAGGGATAGCAACTTACAAGTTGCTCACCTCATTGGGGCTTGATGTAGTGTACCCACTCAATCAGACTTGTTGCGGACAACCAATGGCTAACGCAGGCTATCAGCATCAAGCGAAGAATTTGGCTCTTAGGTTTGAAGAGCTTTTTAAAGGATTTGACGTCATCGTAGGACCTAGCGCAAGTTGCGTGGCATTTGTCAAAGAGAATTATCCAAACATCTTAAAAGAAGAACAGCATCTGTGTCAGACCCCCGGAGCTATACGAGACGTTATAGAGTTTCTCCATGATGACCTCAAAATCAGCTCTTTGCCTAGTCGCTTCCCTCACAAGGTCAGCATACACAACAGTTGTCATGGCGTTAGAGAATTGCATCTATCTACTCCTAGCGAAAGAAATCTACCTTATCAGAATAAGATACGTAACTTGCTGGAGCTTGTCGAAGGTATTGAGGTGGTTGAGCCCGAACGTGTAGATGAGTGTTGCGGCTTCGGCGGTATGTATTCTATCGAAGAGCCTGAGGTTAGTGCTTGCATGGGACGAGATAAAGTCCTTGACCACATGAAGACAGGAGCCGAGTACATTACGGGGAGTGATAGTAGTTGCCTCATGCACATGCAAGGGGTTATTGAACGTCAGAAATACGACATTAAGACGATACATGCCGTAGAAATTTTAGCAGCAAATTTATGAGTACATCACATTCTATGGCAGCCGCTCAGTTCCTCAAGAATATGGAACGCGCGAGCTGGCACAATCAGGCTCTTTGGTTTGTAAGACAGAAAAGAGATTTGATTAGTAAGCAGTTGCCAGAGTGGGAAGAGCTTAGGCAGTTGGCTCACGATATTAAGCGTTATAATGTAACACATCTAGATACGCTACTTGAGCAGTTTGAGAAAAAGGCGCAAGAGAATGGCGTCATCGTGCACTGGGCTGTTGATGCCGAAGAGCATAATCAGATTGTTTATGACCTGCTGTCTTCTCATGGGGTGAAGACCTTAGTTAAAAGTAAGTCCATGCTCTGTGAAGAGTGCGAACTCAATCCCTATCTGATGAGTAGAGGGATAGATGTCGTTGAGTCCGACTTGGGAGAGCGTATTCTTCAGCTGATGAAAAAGAAGCCTAGCCACATCGTTCTGCCTGCTATTCATATTAAGCGAGAGGAAGTGGGTGAGCTTTTTGAGAAGGAAATGGGGACTGAGCCCGGTAATAGTGACCCAACTTATTTGACTCATGCGGCTCGTGCTAATCTCAGACAAGTATTCCTTGATGCCGATGCTGCGATGACTGGGGGCAACTTTGCCGTAGCCGAGACTGGCGAAGTGGTCGTGTGCACGAATGAGGGTAATGCCGATGTAGGTATGTCTTGTCAGAAGCTCAATATCTGTTCGTTTGGTATTGAGAAGGTTATAGAGAACCTTGACCAATTAGCCGTCTTTCATCGCTTACTCGCTCGTAGTGCTACGGGGCAACCAAGTACAGCCTTTACATCTTCGTTCCGTAAGCCTCAGGAGGGTGGTGAGCTGCACTTTATCATCGTGGATAATGGTCGCTCAAGCATCATTGCGAACAAGGAACATGAGAAAATTCTGAATTGTATTCGCTGTGGAGCTTGTATGAATACTTGTCCAGTTTATAGACGTAGTGGAGGATATAGTTATAGCTACTTTATACCGGGACCTATTGGCGTCAATCTCGGAATGGTCAAAAATCCAAAGCTCTATGCTGGTAATGTGTCGGCTTGTACTCTGTGCCTCTCTTGCTCTAATGTCTGCCCCGTTAAGATAGACTTAGGCGAACAAATCTATCGTTGGCGTCAAGATTTGGATAAATTAGGGCAGGCCAATAAGGAGAAAAAGATAATGAGCTTGGGTATGAAGTTCTTAATGGAGCGTCCTCGCTTATTCAATACAGCTTTGAAGTTTGCGCCTATTGCTAATCACATGCCGAGATTTATGCTCTATAATAGTCTTAACGCTTGGGGTAAGGATAGGGAACTACCTCAGTTTGCTAGTGAGAGTTTTAATGATTGGTGGATTAAACAAATGAAGTAGTTATGTTACACGCTAAGCAAGGTGTTCTAGAGAACATACGTAAATATACAACTAAGCGAGAAGCACATCCAGACTTAAGTGCCTTTAAGGGTATTACCTATCCTGATAAGGTGAGTCAGTTTGAAACTATTATCGAGGCTGTCGGTGGGCGCGTTGTTCACATCGAAGAGAGTACTGATTTGGGTAAGCTTTTGCGTGAGCTTTATCCCGAAGCAACACGATTTATTAGTGACCTAAACTTGGGGGCTTTGCCTGTTACTCGTCCTAGTGAAGCCGGCTCACCTAAGGACCGCAATGGCACTGATGTTACTGTTGTTCAAACGCCTCTCGGAGTTTGTGAGAATGGTTGTTGTTGGGTTCAGCAAGAGGGGGAATGGCGCTCGGAGCTATTTGTCTCGGAGAACTTAGTCTTTATCTTAGACAAAGCTAATCTAGTGCATAATATGCACGAAGCTATGGAGCGTGTAAGAGAGTTTGCACCAGCGACACCTTTCTCGGGCTTTATCAGTGGTCCTAGTAAGACGGCCGATATCGAGCAAGCACTTGTTATAGGTGCTCATGGCGCGATGGGTGTTATTGTGCTTCTAAAATAATTTCAAGTAGAGACCATTCTC
>RBKG01000139.1 GCA_003640335.1 Porphyromonas sp. | reverse complement strand
ATTATTGGAAATGTCGTACCTTTGTATCTAGTCTGATACGATTATGGTAGAGGGCGCGATAGCTACACAAGTAGATAGAAAAATAGAATTAAGATGAATTTATTAACACTATTATCGTCTGCATACGACCGCTTAAAAGCTGCCTATACTCTGCATGGACAGAGGGGAGCGGATGTAGAGATAACAAGTATTACGGACGATAGCAGACGAGTTGAAGCGGGCACTCTTTTTTGTGCGATAAAGGGCGTTCATTCTGATGGTCATCAATATATCGATAAGGCTATAGCTGCAGGAGCTAAAGCCATTTTGTTGGAGCAAGTTCCTCAAGACATTAACCCTAATGTATGCTATATAGAGGTTGCCGATAGTGCTGATGCTATGGGGCTGATTGCCTCTGCGTGGCATGGTCACCCCTCTAGAGATATGAAGGTTGTCGGGGTGACGGGTACAAATGGGAAAACAACTATTGCGACGCTTCTATATAATATGTTTAGGCTTGCAGGCTATCCTACGGGTCTATTGAGTACGGTTTGTAATTATATTGATGCGAAGGCCGTACCGAGTACACATACTACTCCGGGTGCTATCGCTTTGCAGGCTTTGCTTGCGGAGATGAGAGATGCCGGCTGTAGCCATGTCTTTATGGAGGTTAGCAGTCACTCTGTAGCTCAGCGTCGTATCGCAGGTATTGATTTTGATGGAGGTATATTCACTAATCTAACTCGTGACCATCTTGATTACCACGGCACGGTCTTGGAGTATCTAAAGGCAAAAAAGAGATTTTTTGATGATTTGCCTAAGAAGGCCTTTGCGCTCACTAACCAAGATGAGAAGAATGGTCCTGTTATGCTTCAGAATACCGAAGCGCGCAAACTAACTTATGCCCTACATAGCCCTGCCGACTATAAGGCTCAAGTGATGAGCCTACATCCAGATAGTACGGATATTAGTATCAACGATAGAGAAGTTACGATACAGCTCGTCGGAGAGTTTAATGTATATAACCTCTTGGCGGTCTATGGTGCTGCCGTTGAAGTTGGTTTGAGTAGAGAGGACGCATTGCGCTATCTGTCTATGCTTCGGAGTGTGTCGGGTAGACTAGAGACTTTGCGTTCGGATAGCAAAGGCTATACTGCATTTGTGGACTATGCTCATACGCCCGATGCGCTTGTGAATGTACTAGATACAATCCGAGAAATGAGGGAGAAGCTATGTGCTAGCAGTAAGGCTAAGATTATTACAGTCGTTGGTTGTGGCGGTGATAGGGATAAGGGTAAGCGTCCGCTTATGGCTACCGAGGCTCTGAAACTCAGCGATAAGGTAATCCTAACGAGCGATAACCCGCGCACAGAAGACCCTGTAGCTATCCTTAACGATATGAAGGAGGGCGTTGCGCCCGAGTTGCTCGCTAAGAGTCTTACGATTGTGGACCGAACAGAGGCTATTCGTACGGCTTGTATGTTGGCAGCTCAAGGAGATTATATCCTTGTAGCAGGGAAGGGGCATGAAACTTATCAAGAGATACAAGGAGTCAAGCATCCCTTTGATGATAGAGAAGTATTGCGCCAGATTTTCAAGCAGGAAGCCATGGCTTAAATGTTTTAGAAGGATTGTAAGATAAAGAATAAGCTTATTTATTATGTTATATCATCTGTTTAGCTACCTGAGAGAGTGGGATTTTATAGGTAGTCGTTTGTTTATGTATGTCTCATTCCGAGTGGTGCTGACCTTTATACTTGCGCTACTCATTACAACTGTTTTGGGACATCAGATTATTAAGCGTTTGCAGCGTTTACAGATTGGCGAGGAAATTCGTAATCTTGGTTTGGAAGGCCAAATGCAAAAGAAAGGTACGCCTACGATGGGAGGGATTATCATTATCCTGGCAATCCTTATACCCACTCTGCTGTTTGCTCGTTTGGATAATGTCTATGTTATCCTAATGATTATCACGACTGTCTTGATGGGCTTACTAGGCTTCTTAGATGACTATATTAAAGTATTTCGTAAGAATAAAGAAGGATTGGCTGGTCGTTATAAGATTGTAGGGCAGGTTTTGCTTGGTCTAATCGTAGGCATTACGCTCTATATGAGTCCAGCGACGGTCATTAAGGAGAATAGCGAGGTGATACATCAAGATGGAGCTAAGCGCGTAGTCTTTACCAAACTTGAAACTAAGAGCACGCAGACGACAGTGCCTTTCTTTAAGAATAATAACCTTGATTACTCTGAAATCATTCCTTTAGATGGACCTGCAAAGGATATTGTGGGCTGGACTATATTTATTGCGATGACAGTCTTTGTCGTGACAATGCTCTCTAACTGCGTGAACCTAACAGATGGTATTGACGGCTTGGCATCGGGTAGTTCGGCTATTGTCGGTGTCGTCTTGGGGATTTTGGCTTATGTGTCTTCCCACTTTGAGATGGCTGGTTATCTCAATATCATGTACATCGTTGGAGCGGAAGAATTAGTAGTGTTTGCGGCAGCCTTTGTTGGTGCGACAATTGGGTTCTTATGGTACAATAGTTATCCGGCTCAAGTCTTTATGGGCGATACGGGTAGCCTTACTCTTGGAGGTATTATCGGAGTATTCGCTATTCTTGTGCGCAAAGAGCTCCTTCTTCCTGTACTCTGTGGGGTGTTTATTATGGAGGGTATATCTGTGATTATTCAGGTATCTTACTTTAAGTACACGAAGCGCAAATACGGGGAAGGTAGACGCGTTTTCCGTATGACGCCTCTTCATCATCACTATCAGAAGAGTGGCGATTCGGGTATTGCTTGCTTGTGGAATAAGCCTTTCGGGGCATTGCCTGA
>RBKG01000210.1 GCA_003640335.1 Porphyromonas sp. | reverse complement strand
AGTTTGTACAGACTACAGCTGAAGTCTCCAGAAAGGTAAGTGCAAGTATCGATTTAAGTGCGCGTAAGTACGAATTTATTTACGTGTACTCACGGAAATAAGTACACCGTACTCACTTTTGTATTTATCTTTTTTCAATCCAACTGGACCCTATTGTAGGTATTTTGATCGTAAAACTTTAAGATGTGTAGCACTTATACCATAGGCGATGCGGGTATGCTCAAATGAATAACCGGCATCTAGTATGATGTATATGCCTTAGCAAATTTGAAAAATCGTTCTTCTCTCTTTTTACTACTCATAAGAAAACTCAAAATGTTTATTGTCTAACTTTGGGGGTGCACTGCACTTCTGAAGAACTACTCACAAGGCATCAGGCGGAATCCAACGATACTTCTTGTCCTTAGTACAGAGGAATACCCAAAGAGAAAGCAAGAGTGAGGGTGCGTATAGCAACAATCTAAGTTCCGATGAAGCTCAATGCTTTTGTACGAAATCGTGACGAAGAGTATATTTCTCTAACTTATCATAGATATCTGATGATTATCGTTTCCATTTGAAGAAAGAGGGCTATGTCTTTGCAACAATAAGTAAGTATCTCTGTTGGTTGAATATTGATGTATCGAGCTGTCGGTCAGGGGAACAATATGCTTTAATTCATTTGAAGAGGGGAAGTATGAAGCCATGGAGCGTAACCCTCGTTCGCTAAGCAAAGGCGATGAGGCAAAGCTCTTGGCATTTCCATTGCAGGATGAGGGGGGCAAAACTAAGCCAAAGAATGTTTCTTTTCTCCACCTTCACGGGTTTGCTATTTGCCGACTTGCAGGCTCTGCGAGCTTTGCAAATCGAAACGAACAGCGAGGAGGAAACGATATATCCGTAAGGAAAGACGAAAAACGGAAGTAGAGAGAGATTGCAAGGCACTCCCCGAAACGAAAATATTCCCCGACACAATAAACTGATTGCCCTCCTCAAAGCAGTAGGCTTGGCGTGTGGTGTTCGTACTCCACTGGGCTACCATGTCCGCTCGCCACAGTTTCAGCACGCTGACTTTGGAGGCAAGTATTCCGATAGAGAATATTGCCAAGATGGTGGGACATTCCTCCGTTGCCGCCACCACGCAGATCTATGCCCAAATCATTGACCAAAAGATTGCAAGAGATATGGAGAGGTTTAAGTAACAAAGAGGGCAAATAACTTGAATATAAAAAAGAGCTTGTTCCATCATTAATGGAGCAAGCTCTTTCTCTTTATAGTTTCATTTTAAGTATTGAAAAAGTGCTTGTCAGTGGTACAGATCCTTATGGTCACTTTTGTTTTTAATGTCTTTTCCCTCGAACTCACAGCTCTCTCATTAGTTTAATGTAGGAGAATTAACGTGATTCTATAGCTTCATCAATCCAATTTTCAAGATTGTCTCTAATTTCATTATAGGCATCATTAGGATTGGGGTCATAGCATTTTACAATACTTGAAAGTTTGGTACCATCATCGGATATAAATTGATCAAAAGGGTTCTTTCCTTTTGAAGATTTTCCCGTTCTTGGGTCTTTTAGGTTATGTATATAAACCCCGATTAATCCCTTACCAAGTTTCAAAGCTTTTTTGATCTCATATTGTACCCATTTTCTATTAGCCGTTTCTTCTCCTATCAATACGATAACACAACTTTTGTATCTAAGGTTATCGTCAATCCATTCTTTTATTGAAGCTTCTCCGCGTCTTTTAATGCTTTCCCATTCATTGGGAGAAACGGGTTCATTATCTTCCAATGCGCCAATGTTTCGAATTTGTTGAACTCTAAAAACATCATTTTCATAGTGAAAACTGTAAAATACTTGTCTTTTTGCCATAATTAGATATTTTGTAAGATGTCAATTGCCGTTAATATATTATTTATCAAATTATCTTTTGTGGAATTGTCTTTCCCAAGCTCTGTAATTGTATTATATAAACTGTCATTATTGGGATAATAGCTTTCTAATTTGGTTATAACTTTATCCCATAAAGATTTAGAAACATAGCCAGTTGCTCCTATTGGAATCGGAATAACATTGTGCTTTAAACAAATTTCAAATTCTTCCTCCATACCATTTGAGTTAACAATATTTTCTCTAACCTTTTTATTCCCAAAAACAAAGATTGCGATACCAGCTTTTGAGATCATTTCGTTCCTGTAATCCGTCCATACTTTAGAAATGCTTTGCCCTCCCGATTGTATCTGCGGGAAAGGGCGCAAAACCAGTAAGTCATCCAAACTTCTATAATTTGAGTTTAGCTTAAAATCTAAAGCTCCATTAATAACGATACTTCCGATACCTAAACCAAAGCCTGAAATGATTTTATACTCTTTTTCTGCTAATTTGTAACTCAAAGAATGAATAAGATCTTTGGCTGTTTCTTCCGTATATGGATCATAGTCGTGAGCTGCGCCCGAAATAAAAATATTTTTCCTTTTTAGTCTTTTCTCAATTTCCAAAAGTATTGCAGTTATGTCAGAATATTCTTTTACCATTATTGCACGAATACCATATCGAATTAAATCTTCAATTTTCAATTCTTGCTTGATTTTAGCATACAAATAATCTTCTTTATTTTGCTCGGAAGTTTTTGTAGTATCTTGAAAGTCTAACTCTTGTACTTCCTTGAAGAAACAATAATGAGTAGGAGTGTTGTCTTTTAGTAAAATTTTTATTCTCCCTAAAATGTATTCCAAATTCGGGTCATCAAAACTAAATCCTATAAATAGAAACGTCTTTGATAATAAATCACCTCTTAATGCAGTGGAGAACAATTCTTTCTTATCATTATATGTTTCATAGTCATCTTTTGTCAAAACAGCTTCATCTGGTGAATTTTTATCTCCGTGCATTTTGTAAACGATGGCATCCTTTTTCTTGATATTTCGTGAAAAGTCTTCTTGTCTAATTTTTATTTCTACAGTCTTTCCTTCGCTCTCTAATGCTCTTTCTATAAGTTGATCATAATTAGTCGTCCAAAATGTATCGATACCAATACGGGATAAGATCTTATGATTTTCACTTCCTACTTTGAGTGTGCTAAACTCGTTGATAATCTTGTTGTTTATCTTACTACGTTTAAATTTATTGAAATGATACTGTGCTACAGAAATTAAATCATGCTCCTTTTCAATATCCAAATTTAATTCGGTCGCTAAGTCTCTCAGTAACTCTTTCCAGTTTACAAAACCTACAGAAGCAGACAACCCTGCTCCTGCAAAAATTGCAGCATCACCACTATTTATTTCAGCTATATAATCTCTAATGAATTGTTTCTGTTGATCTGTAAATTCCATAATTATTTGTTTAGCCATATTAGATAGGTCTTTAAATGTTCCATCAGGGTAACGAATGTAGGACTCGTCATTTTTATATAAATTTTTTCTCAATTCTGGGATAGATTTGTAGAGATTCATTACCATTCCATACACCACTATTTTCAGCCAAAGGGAGTAATGCAATCTTTCTACTTGATAGCTTATAGATATCTCTAATGCCTACTTCCCAATTACACCATTTAGTTGTAATTGCAGAATTAGTTGCTGATAGTACAAGCTTATCATTTTTATAAATCTGACATTTAACTTTTTGTGCTGTTATTCTATTTGTTTTTTAGGCATTGTTTCATCTGCCCAATCTACATAAATTGAAATGATATTATTCAATATGGTTTCCTCCTTTGTGTTTTTTCTCGAAGTCGGAGGATTTCGCTCACGGGAGAAATTTCTTAAATGAATAATGCAAATATACTTGATTTATTGCGAAAAAGATACCGAGCGATGGTGAGATTACAGGGCAACCGCATCAAAATTCATCTAATTACGAGTGCCTTTAGGCCCGATACTTTTTCATAGCCCAGGGTGTAATGAGGGCAAAGCCCGAAATGAAACCCTGGGTACACACAGATAAAAGCGGATTGAGCTCCGTAGGAGCGGCACTAACAGAGCGAGCATTTGCCTTGGACAGAATAGTGTCGCCCTTGCAGGGCTCATCTACGTTATCACCACCAATCAATTACTTGGTTATTTTCATGGGCTTGCGCTGGCTTGCTCTTAGGCGGGGGCTTACAGAGTCAGCTATTATTCGTATCTTTGCAAAGATTTAATTTTAGGAATGTTATAGTCATATCTGAGGTATGGGTATGACTCATGTTGAATTATTAACTCGAATGGCATTAAAGAGAATACTTTATATCTCTCAAGAGATTTATCCTTATGTAGAGCAGTCGGAAATCGCTAAGGTTTCACGCGAACTGCCAGAGTATATGCAGCACTATGATAAAAATGAAGTGCGCTTGTTTATGCCTCGTTATGGCACAATTAACGAACGTCGTAATCAACTGCATGAAGTGCAGAGGTTATCAGGTATTAACCTAACTATCGACAACAGAGACCATCCCCTTATTGTTAAGGTAGCATCTATTCCATCGGCTCGTATGCAGGTTTATTTCCTTCATAATGACGACTTCTTCAAGCGTAAAACTGGCTTGGAAGTATCTGCGAAGGGCCCGAATGATAATGACGAACGCTCACTATTCTTTGTTCAGGGAGTGTTTGAGACAATTAAGAAATTGCGTTGGGAGCCGGGCTTTATTCATTGTCATGGTGCATTTACAGCTCTGTCTATGCTTTATCTGCGCAAGGTTTATAACCAAGATGAAGCGCTCAATACTGCGAAACTCGTTGTGAGCGTTTATAATGAAGAGCAAGCAGTGGAAATACCTACTGACCTCTTTGCCAAGCTAAAGAGCGACGGCATTGCAGAAGAAGATTATGCAGTGATGGAGGGTAAGACGGATTACGAAGCCCTGATGAAGCTCGCTATTAGTCATGCCGATGCAGTGGTGCAGGGTAGTGAGGTGATTAGCCCTAGTCTAGCCGAGTTTATCGCTAAGAGTGGCAAGCCTTTCCTTGCTTACCCCGGTGCAGACCACCCAGCAGAGGTTTACAACAACTTTTACGAACAGTTATAATAAGGTCATGAAAATGATGGCACGTGCAGTAGTTGGCTTAGGGCTTTCACTAGCTCTACTAGCAAGCTGCGATGATACGCTTTCGAACTTAGGGGAGAGCGTGCAGACACCACGAGATAAGGTGGAGAGTGAGCAGTATCAGCTCCAGTTTGAAGCGTCTACGGAGGTTCAGCCTGATGTGTATAATGGATTTAGCACTGATGGTCTTTTAGGAGCTTATGCAGATGCTACCTATGGCGACTTTAAGGCTGACTTTGCCACACAACTACGCACGGCTCCGGGCTTTTCATTCTCGCACACGCCCGAAGGAGGAAAGATAGACAGCGTAAGACTTGAGTTATTATTGCCTCGAGGGGAGGGTTTCTTAGGTTCTTCTCGTGCGCCTATGCAGGTATCTGTCTATGAGCTTCCTGCCGGATTTACTGGGGGAGAGCGTAGCAAGCAAGAGCTATCGAGCTATGCCGAGCCTTCACGTTTGCTAGGTGAGCAGATTGTACGCTATGCGAGTGATACGGTGCGCCGTGTCGTACAGAAGTCAGCAGTTGCTTACGCTATTAGCCTTAAGCTGTCTAATGAACTTGGTCAGCGTCTGTATGACCGCTCACGCACAAGCCCTAGCGACTTCGATACTCAAGAGAGCTTCTCTAAGAAAGTCTTAGGCGGTTTGTATATAACCACAACTGCAGGGCGAGGAGCCGTGCTCAAGGTTAAGACTACAAACTTAGTCGTACACTACCACTATAAGGAGGGCGACAGCATTCGCCATGGTCGTGAGGCTTTTATCAATACGAAGCTCACGAGCCGTATAGATGGTATTGAGCATCAGAACTTAAATGCGCTCCTTGATCCTCAAAGTCATTACCTCTATAGCAAAGGTCCAGCAGGCGTTCTGCCAGCTATCCGCCTTGCTCATACAGAGCTTGAACGCTTACTCCAAAATCAGCCTAAGGATATTCAGATAGGTAAGGACCGTTCGATAGCAGACACTCAGTTTAAGTTGGAAATAGATAATCCAGCTAATCTGAGCCTTGACCCTCCTCCTTATATGATGCTGATGCCTAAGGATTCATTGGCTACTTACTTTAAGAAAGGTCTTACTGAGCGTACGGCAGCGGCAGTGAGTTACCTAAGCTCGGCTTATGTAGCTAATGCAAAGTATTACAACTTCAGTAATATCAGTAGATTGCTTACAGAGCACCTCAAGCATCATGCGAGTTATAATGGCTCTAAGTGGGTGGTTGATGCCGATTTGGAGTTGAGAGTTATTCCCGTAGAGCGTCAGGTGGCTAACTCAGGTAATAACGTTGTAACTACAGCGGCTATTCATGAATATCTCTTCCCTAGCTTCGTGCGCTTCAAGAAAGATGCTGCCGCTCTGAAGATAGGCGTCACAGTATCTAAGTTTAAGTAATAGCATATTCATCAAATAATCCTAGAAGTTATGAGTATCAAGCTAAGGTTAATCATACTGAACTTCTTGCAGTTTGCCGTTTGGGGCGCGTACCTCATTTCTATGGGTCGCTATTTGGGCTCAATAGGTTTTAGTGGCGTTCAGATAGGTTCTTTCTATGGCATGCAGGGTATTGTCTCTCTGTTTATGCCGGCCTTAATGGGTATTGTGGCGGATAGATGGGTACCAGCACAGAGATTGCTCGGTATTTGTCATCTCTTGGCAGCCCTCTTCATGTGTGGAGCTTGGGCGTACACGCATCAGGTTGAGTCTGTTCAGTACTTACCGCTCTATATCCTATACAGCTTAAGCGTAGCTTTCTATATGCCTACGATAGCCTTGTCCAACTCGGTGGCTTACTCTGTGCTAGAGTCTAATGGCTTAGACCTAATCAAGGAGTTCCCTGTAATCCGTGTTTTCGGGACTGTCGGCTTCATCTGTATGATGATTTTGGTGAGCGTTCTTGGCTTGGAGGCTACTAGCTTTCAGTTCTTAGCTTCGGCTTTAGTAGCTTTGCTCATGTTTGCCTATACCTTTACTTTGCCACATTGCCCTGTGAGCAAGTCTGAGGGTAAGGGACTTGTAGATGCTTTGGGGCTTAGAGCTTTTGCGCTCTTCAAGCAACCTAAGATGGCGCTCTTCTTCGTCTTCTCAATGCTTCTAGGTGTTTGTTTGCAGATAACTAACGGTTTTGCAAATCCTTATCTTGGAGCTTTCAATGATGTAGCCGAGTATGCAGGTACCTTCGGGGTAACGCATAGTAATATCCTTATCTCTGTCTCTCAAGTGTCGGAGACACTCTGTATCTTGCTTATTCCTTTTGCGCTTAAGCGTTTCGGTATCCGCAATGTGATGCTGATAGCTATGTGTGCGTGGGTACTGCGCTTCGCTCTGCTCGGTTTCGGTAATCCGGGTTCGGGTGTTTGGCTCTTCCTCTTGAGTATGATTGTTTACGGAGTGGCTTTTGACTTCTTCAATGTGTCGGGCTCTCTCTTCGTGGATAAGGAGACAGACAACTCTATCCGCTCAAGTGCGCAAGGACTGTTTATGATTATGACTAATGGTATCGGCGCTACGATTGGTTCGTTTGCTGCAGGTGCTATCATTGACCACTTTGTCAATAATCAAACGGACGCTCTTGCTAAAATACATGGGTGGCAGACTTCATGGCATATCTTTGCGGCTTATGCAGCCCTTGTCGCCGTGCTCTTCACTCTAATCTTCCGTTACAAAGATGATACAGCAAGTAGCCACTAAGCCATCGCTTAGTGGCTCTCGCCTTTCATGAATACAAGATTTTGAAAGATTTATATCGGTTTATAAGACGTTATGTACCGCCCTATAAGCGGTATCTCCTTCTAAGTGTAGTCGCTAATATCATTAGTGCGATACTTAATCTAGTTGCTTTTGCCCTTGTGATGCCCATCTTGCGCATACTCTTCCAAATAGATGAGCGTGCTAAGGGGCTTATGGATTTTGCGGACATCTCCTTCCTGAATGTACGAGATTGGTCACGAGCAGCAGATATTCTCAATAATAATTTCTCTTACTACATCGGGCAATTAGCCGAGAGCCATGGTATTCCCTATACGCTCATGCTCTTGAGTGTTTATCTAGTCGTGATGACTGGGTTTAAGGTGGGGAGTGCTTATCTAGCTCTCTATGCGATGATACCTATCCGCACAGGTATTGTGCGTGATATGCGTGTGTCTCTGTATGACAAGATTCTTGCACTTCCTCTAGGCTATTTTTCTAGTGAGCGTAAGGGCGATGTGCTAGCCCGTATATCGGGCGACGTGGCCGAGGTGGAGAACTCTATTATGAGTAGCCTTGACCTAGTGCTGAAGAACCCAATCATGATAATCGTCTACTTGGGTAGCATGATTCTCATTAGCTGGAAGCTCACGCTCTTTGTCTTTATTCTCCTGCCGATAGCAGGCTTTATTATGGGGCGTGTGGGGCGTATGCTCAAGCGTGATAGCCTTACCGTGCAGTCGCTATGGGGGAGCGTCTTGAGTATGACAGAGGAAACGCTCGGAGGCTTGCGCATTATCAAGGCTTTCACGAGTGAAGTGTGGATGAGCAAGCGTTATAGAGAAGCTAATGACCGCCATCGTCAGAGTACGATGTCGCTATTTAGACGCCAGCAACTAGCGCATCCGATGAGTGAGTTCCTTGGGACCATGACCATTGCGATAGTACTTTGGTATGGCGGTGTGCTTATTGTCAGTGGTAGTGGTGGCATTGATGCTTCTACATTTATTTACTATCTCGTTATCTTCTATAGCCTAATCAATCCGCTGAAGGATTTGTCTAAGGGCTTTTATGCCATACGCAAGGGTATGGGCTCGGTGATGCGTATTGATGAGATTATGCAGGCGGAGAATAGTATTCAAGACCCTGAGAGTCCTCAAGAATTGAGATTTGAGGAATGTATCGAATTGCGTCATGTCTCATTCCGTTATGAAGATAAATGGGTTCTGCGTGATATCAATCTCACTATTCCTAAGGGGCATACAGTCGCCTTGGTAGGGCAGAGTGGTAGCGGTAAGACGACGCTCGTGGACCTAATACCTCGCTTCTACGATGTGGAAGAGGGGGCGATTTTGGTTGATGGTACAGATGTGCGTGCCTTGAAGCTCACAGACCTAAGAAGCCTAATTGGGAATGTTAATCAAGACCCAATTCTCTTTAATGATACGATTGCTAATAATATATCCTTCGGAACAGACGATGCGCAGCAGGCTGATATTGAGCAGGCGGCACGCATCGCCCACGTTGATGAGTTTGTAGAGCGTATGGCTGAGGGCTACGAGTCTAATATCGGAGATAGAGGTAGTAAGCTCTCTGGCGGACAGCGTCAGCGACTCTCTATTGCTCGTGCGGTGTATAAGAACCCGCCGATTATGATACTTGATGAGGCTACGAGCGCACTCGATACCGCTAGTGAGCGACTTGTTCAAGAGGCTCTTGAGGACTTGATGCATAGCCGTACGACTATTGTTATTGCGCATAGACTATCGACCATTATCAATGCTGATATGATATGCGTTCTGCATGAAGGGCAGATTGTAGAGCAGGGCAAACACGACGAATTATTAGCTAAGGGCGGATATTATACGCAGCTATATAATATGCAGTTGCGCTCCAAAGATGAGCAATAGTTGGATATGTCAGAGGTAATAGCGTCATACTGGAGTCTGGAAGAGACGGCAGAGGGCTTATATTCAGAGCTAAGGAGTAAGTTCATTGCCTATGTTATCCCTGTAAGGACAGAGGAAGAAGCGCTTGCAGAGGTCGCTCGCCTGAGGCAAAAGTATTACGATGCACGCCATGTTTGCTGGGCTTATCGCTTGGGCATAGATGGGGAGACGACACGCAGTAATGACGATGGAGAGCCTTCGGGAACGGCAGGTAAACCTATCCTTGGTCAGCTGTTGAGTGCTAATGTTACGGAGGTTGTAGCCGTTGTTATTCGCTATTTTGGAGGCGTTAAGCTCGGCACATCGGGGCTTATAGAGGCTTATAGAGAGGCTACACGAGAAGCACTCTCTACCGCCAAAAAGGTTGAACGCATCGTGGAGCGTGCGTTTACGGTTGCTTTTGGCTATGAGCTGATGGGCGAGGTTATGCGTTTGGTCAAGGATTGGGATGCGCGCGTTTTGGAGCAAGAGTTTCTGGAGAGTTGTCGCTTGTCCTTAAGTCTGAGAGCTGATGAAGCGCCTAAGCTCTTCGGTCGTCTAGAGCAGATTTACGGGACGACCCTAGCGTGGAGCGATGAGGAATAGGCAGTAAAACTCTGTAACTAAAAAAA
>RBKG01000149.1 GCA_003640335.1 Porphyromonas sp. | reverse complement strand
CATGTTGATGCAGATAGACCTTATGGTGAAAATCAATATTACCCTATGGCAGGAACGCCTATCCATCATGTGACACTGGGTATTTATGATGTGGAAACAGGTAAAACTACTTATCTGAAAACTCCGGATGCAGCTAAGACTTATTTGACTAATATAGCGTGGACTCCTAATAGTCAAGAGGTTCTTATCGCTGAGCTTAATAGAGAGCAGACTCATATGGAGCTTAAAGCATACTCACCTCAAACGGGAGAACTTGTGCGTCGTCTCTTTAGTGAGCATAATGATATCTATACAGAGCCACAGCATCCAGCACTCTTTTTACCCAATAAATCTGGTGATTTTATTTGGCGTAGCCGTAGAGATGGCTATGAGCATTTGTATCTCTATTCTTATGAAGGAAAGCTGAAGAAACAGCTGACATCAGGAGCTTGGGAGGTTACGGATGTTCAAGGGTTCTCTCCTGATGGAAAGGATTTATATTATACTTCGACAGAAGTAAGCCCACTTGACCGCCAAGTCTATCGTCTAAATCTTGCTAAAAATCAACGAACAAGACTTACAAGTGAATCAGGTTGGCATAATCCTCGTATTTCTCCTGATGGAAAGGCTTTTATAGATAGTTATGAGTCTCAGAATGTCGCTCGTGCTATTAAGGTTAAGGACTTTAATGGAAAGGTACTTACATCTCTTTTAGATGAAGAAAATCCAGATGCGAATTACCTAACACCTAAGATTGAACTTGGAACTATTAAAGCTGCTGATGGCATCACTGATTTGCATTATAGGTTAATCAAGCCATATAATTTTAATCCGAATAAGAAGTACCCAACAATTGTATATGTTTACAATGGTCCTCATGCTCAGTTAGTGCAGAATAGATTTCGAGCTGGCGAGAGTGGCTGGGGGCTGAATATGGCTAATCAAGGATACATTGTGTTCACTGTCGATGGTCGTGGCTCTGCTTATAGAGGTGCAGCCTTTGAGCAGGTAATTCATCGTCAGCTAGGTAAGCATGAAATGGCTGACCAAATGAAAGGGGTGGACTTCTTGCGTAGTCTTCCTTACGTTGATGCGAACCGACTAGGAGTATTTGGTTGGAGCTTCGGAGGTTTTATGACTACGAACTTGATGCTGACGCACTCTGATGTATTTAAGGTGGGCGTTGCTGGAGGTCCTGTTATGGATTGGTCTAGATATGAAATTATGTATGGAGAACGCTATATGGATACCCCTCAAGAAAATCCTGAAGGATATAAGTCTAATAACTTATTGCTTCGTGCAGGGGATCTTAAAGGTCGACTTCTTCTTATACATGGAACGATTGACCCTGTCGTTATTTGGCAGCATAGCTTACTCTTCCTAAAAGAAGCTGTTAAGGCTGGAACACATCCAGATTATCTCGTCTATCCAG
Organism: Porphyromonas sp.; assembly: GCA_003640335.1. Lineage (GTDB taxonomy): Bacteria > Bacteroidota > Bacteroidia > Bacteroidales > Porphyromonadaceae > Porphyromonas. The sequence goes on along the minus strand of RBKG01000149.1, from coordinate 1,413 downwards.
AGCATCAACATAATGTACTAGGACCAGATAGAGTACATCTGAATGAAGCAGTTACTCGATACTTTAAAGACCATTTATAATGAATATTCTTCTTCTTGGTAGTGGTGGACGTGAGCATGCTCTAGCATGGCGCATAGCGCAGAGTCCTCAATGTGATAAGCTCTTTATTGCTCCTGGAAATCCGGGTATGACCTCCTTAGGTAAATGTTTGGATACATTATCGGCTACAGATTTCTCTGCCATTGCTGATTGGGTGCGTACAGAGTCAATTGATTTGCTTGTTGTTGGTCCTGAAGAGCCTCTTGTTAAAGGTATAGTAGATTATTTTAGGCAGACAGAGGATTTAGCTCATCTTCCTATTGTTGGTCCAGATGCTTCGGGTGCAAGGCTTGAAGGAAGTAAGGATTTCAGTAAAGCTTTTATGCTTCGTAATGAAATCCCAACAGCTCGCTATTCTAGCTTTAGAGGAGAACAGCTATTAGAAGCTAAGGCTTATCTGAGAACATTGAATGCTCCTTATGTGCTTAAGGCAGATGGGCTAGCTGCAGGGAAAGGCGTTATTATAGCCGAAAGCCTAGAGGAAGCTGATGCTGAATTGGAGGCTATGCTTAGTGGAAAATTCGGCGAGGCAAGTGCCTGCGTAGTGATAGAAGAGTTTCTCAAAGGCATTGAATGCTCTGTATTTGTAGCAAGCGATGGTAAAGACTATCGCATTCTACCTGTTGCAAAGGATTACAAGCGTATTGGAGAGGGCGATACTGGTCCTAATACGGGAGGCATGGGTTCTGTATCTCCAGTTTCATTTGCAGACAAGACATTTATGTCTAAGGTAGAGGAGCGCATTATCAAACCTACGATGGCTGGTCTTAATGCTGAAGGTATTGATTATCGTGGCTTCATCTTTATTGGTCTGATGAGTGTAGATGGCGAACCTTACGTTATTGAGTATAATTGTCGCATGGGAGACCCCGAAACGGAGAGTGTTATGCTTCGTATAAAGAGTGATTTTGTCGAGTTACTCATGAGAATGGGTAAGGGGCAACTTGGTGACTACGAATTAATCGAAGATGATAGAGTCGCAACTACAGTTGTGATGGTGTCTGAGGGTTATCCTGGTGATTATACTAAGGGGATTGAGATTACATTACCTCAATCAATAGCTAGTGAGCAGGTGTTATTTCATGCGGGTACAAAGCTGCAATCAGGTTCGCTTGTAACTAATGGAGGACGAGTCCTCACAGCAAGTTGTTATGGCACAAGCATACAAGAAGCATTAGCCTCTAGTTATGACCTTGTAAATCGTGTGTGTTTCTCTGGAAAGAACTTCCGTAAGGATATTGGACAAGACCTCTTAAATCTATCTAAAGAATAGAGTTATTGTGTTTTTGAGTTAATGAAATAAGGTCTAACTAC
>RBKG01000162.1 GCA_003640335.1 Porphyromonas sp. | reverse complement strand
ATAGAATGACTTATTGAGTCTTATTCATTTGAAAAGAGTGTCGATAAAAAAGGAAGATAGGAGTAGCTACACCGACACCTAGTGCAAACATAATCATAATAGCAGTGATAGCATTGCTAAAAATGATGGGAATAAAAGCTTCTCTAGCTAGTTCATCAGTCGTTCTCATGAAATTGAGAGCTCCTAATAATGCTCGGTAAGCATACATGCCTGGTATCATAGGGAGAAGTGCGGGGAAAGAAAAAACTTCACTAGGAATACGTACTCGGTATGCAAAGGGAATACAAATAAATCCGATTAACATAGACGCAAGAAAAGTAGCAAAGGCAATCTCTGCATCAAGGTATTGCATTAAACAAAAACGCACCATGTGTCCTATCGCAGCAAGAATAGGGACATAAAGAAAACTTTGTTTAGGCGGATTGGAGATAGCAGCAAAACCTACGGCAGCAATTGCAGCCAATAGTCCGTCCATTAAAACATCACAGAGGATATTCATAGCTTAGAGAATGTTTTGGTTTAAGAGAATGACAGTTACGCTGACCCCAATAGCGATGCTCCCTACGATGAATAGTGCATTCATGAGTCGAGATATGCCATTCATCATGTATCCATCAAAGAAGTCCATGATACCATTGATGATAGGTACTCCTGGAATAAGGTAAAGGACACTAGTTGAAAGAGCTATTTGAGGGGTTGAGCTCAGTCCTGTTAGGATGAGTAATCCTGCCGTCATTGAGGAAAGTGCTGATGCGACGAGTACCACAAAATAGTGATAGGTGTGTCTTTTGTTTAGCTCCTGACGAGCGTAAAAACCTATGAGGGTTGATAAAAACACAAAAAGCATAGCCCATAAGTCCCCATTGAATAAGCGACAAAAAGCCGCATTAGCAAGCCCCGTAAGAGTAAGTATGAGCCAACGATTAACACGTGGAGCATTTAGAACTTCCTCAAAACGTCGCTCAAGAACTTCTAAACTAGGACGGGTGTCTTTAGCCCACCAGCTTAAGCGAGTAAGTTCTGCATTAAGCTGGAAGTTAAGAGGGAGGCTACTATGATGGGTTAGGGCCGTAGTCGTATGCGCAAGTTTGTGGTACTCTGAGAGTTTAACCTTTTCTGGGCAACGTGGTATAATCGATATAGCCACGTTGCGCTGAAAGAGCATGATTGTTACACTATAACCATAGGCTTCTGCTATGCGCGTCGTGTTGAGTACGATGCGAGACGTCTGTACCCCTACGCTAGTCTGCATAGTAGCGAAATGAAGTAAGAAGTCCAAGAAGCGTTCTTGGTCAAATGGTGTATTGAGAACTGCTTCCATGATTAAAAAAAGTAGGTTTTGGTTGAAAGTTTAGTTTTATCAGCTCATAAGCTTTGCTTTAATAAAGCCGTAGCCATAGCCAATGAGTTGCGTAAAGCTTGTTACGATAGATAGTAGTCCAACGTAAATGCTTTGATTGATACCCGTCGAAACGATTAGGATAGCAAGCGCATAAAGAAATAGTAGTCCTCTTCCGTAACTAATGAAGAGGGCAACAGCACAAAATACAGTGAATAGAGCTGGGAGGTAATGTACAAGCTTAGTACTTCCAGGGTGTCTACGCTCAAGATCTATACGAGCTTCTCCCGAGTGCATCACTTGACGGAAGAATTTGGAAAGGTCTACTCGGCGTTTATGGTAGACTGCAGCTAGAGGGAAGAGTAAAACTTTAGCCCCATGAGCAAATAATCTTAGGCTAAAATCAATGTCTTCTCCGTAACGCATATCCTCGGAGAATCCGCCTAGAGATAGATAGAGTTCTCGTTTGCACCCCATATTGAAGCTTCTAGGTTTGAATTGCTCCATACTATCTGCACTGCCACCACGAATACCGCCTGTCGTCAAGAAGCTAGTCATAGCAAAATTAACTGCTTTCTGCATAGGACTAAAGTCTGGTGATGCTGCATCCGGTCCCCCGAAGGCGTCTGCGCCTGTTTGTGCTATGCCATCAGCAACAGCATTTAAGTAACTCGGTGGTAAGACGACGTCGGAATCTAGTATAAGAAGATAATCACCTTGAGCTTCTTTCGCTCCTATGTTACGAGCTCGGCTAGGACCTCCGTTGGGAATGGCTAAATAACGCAGGGGCAAGTCTTCTCGGTATTTCTCTACGATATCAGCACTTGTAAATACAGAGCCGTCCTCTATTATGATGACTTCGTAGTCCGTGAAGGACTGTCTTTTTAGGCTAGAAAGCAATTCGTCGACTTCGTAAGGACGATTATATACGGGAATAATAATACTTAGTAGCATATACTTGTAAGCTTAACCAAGTTTCCATTCAGCTCCGTCTTTAGTGTCTTTAATCGTAAAGCCTAAAGCTGTGAGTTGATTGCGAATGTGGTCGCTAGTCGCCCAGTCCTTATTCTGTTTAGCAGTAGAGCGTATCTCTAAGAGGAGGTCTACAGCTCCGCTAAAGGCTTGTGCGCTTTTGTTATCGCTTTGACGTTCGTCAAAGAGTCCAAGCAGGTCAAAGAAGAACAGCTTAAAGACGCTCTTTAACTCATTAAGATCAGCTTCATTTAGAGTAATAAGCCCAGAGTGTACGCTATTGATAATGCGACTCATCTCAAATAGTTCTGCAATCACAATTGGACTATTAAGGTCATCGTTGAGAGCTTTGTAGCAATTCTCGCGGAAAGCAGAAATATCTGTACTAGAGTTGTCACTAGCTTTTAGCCCTTCAAGGAGCTGAGCAGCATCAAGTAGTCTCTGTAGACCCTTTTCTGAGGCTTGTAGAGCTTCATTGCTAAAGTCTACAGTGCTACGGTAGTGTGCTCCAAGTATAAAGAAACGAATTACCATAGGAGAGTAAGCTTGAGAAAGTAGTTCATGTTCTCCCGTAAAGAATTGGTCTAGGGTAATAAAATTACCTAAGCTCTTGCCCATTTTCTTTCCTGCGATGGTAATCATATTATTATGCATCCAATAGCGTACCATCTCGTGACCATCTTGAGATGCAACAGCTTGGGCTATTTCACATTCGTGATGAGGGAAAACTAGGTCCATTCCTCCTCCATGAATGTCAAACTCTTCACCCAGATACTTCCTTCCCATGGCAGTGCATTCTGCATGCCAGCCTGGGAACCCTTCGCCCCAAGGACTAGGCCAGCGCATGATATGCTCTGGTTGGGCTTTTTTCCAAAGAGCAAAGTCTAGAGGGAAGCGTTTCTCACTCACACCATCGAGTTCTCTTGTGGTGTGCTGCATGTCTTCAATGTTTCGTCCACTTAGTTTGCCATAACCATAGACTTCATCATATTTGCGTACATCAAAGTAAATAGACCCTTCACTCTCGTAAGCAAAGCCAGCTTCAAGTATTTGCTTGGTAAGAGCGATTTGTTCAATGATATGCCCTGATGCCATTGGTTCTATACTTGGAGGTAATACCCCTAAACGCTCCATTGCTTTGTGGTATCTATTAAGATAATATTGTACCACTTCCATGGGTTCGAGCTGTTCTAAGCGCGCTTTTTTCGCAATCTTATCTTCACCTTCGTCTGCATCATGTTCAAGGTGACCAACATCAGTGATGTTGCGCACATAACGAACTTTATATCCGAGGTGCATCAAATACCGATAAAGAAGGTCAAAAGTAATCGCTGGACGAGCGTGTCCCAAGTGCCCATCACCATAAACAGTAGGACCGCATACATACATGCCGACGTTTGGTGCTTGTAGTGGGATAAACTGTTCCTTAGTACGGGTAAGGGTATTATAGATAAAGAGTGGATGTTCCATGCCTTAAAAGTTTAATTCTTTAATATGGTTACAAAGATAACTATTCTATTAAAGAGTAAAACCAAGATTATGTGTTATGCGATGCAAACTATATTGAGAGACCATTGCATAATACGGCACTTGCTGGGATATTTTCTATATTCTGCCCTGCTCATTTGTGGAACTTTGTAATGGTCTCAATTATGAATTCAGATTTTAATAAGAATAGGCTGGAGCAAGATTAAATTAGCTCCAGCCTATTATGCGATATTATGAAAAGATAAGGTTACAATCTATATCCAACGGTGAAAAAGAATGCATTATCCTTATATTGGGGAGTAGTTTTACCCTCGGAAGAGAACCTCTTGCTTAGATTATATTCATATCCTAGACGGAATGTAGTCTTACCAAGATGAGCCGCTACGCTTCCTCCAAGTCCATAGGTAAACTTATTGGGAGAAATATTGTCTCCAAAATTAGCTAATGGAGTGTTGATCGCATAGCTTGCATAAGGACCAGCTTCTGCAGAAACACCTAATCCAAGAAGACTGAACTTTGTTCCTATATTGACAGGAACGAGGAGATATGTAAGAGTACCATTAGGACCTAGACCTACACTTTCATCAGAAATTTTTGTTCCCAATGCCTGATCGATGAGTCTGGTAATATCTGAGAGCGTGTTTCTATTTCCATTGCTACTGATCTGATTGTTACGTAGAGCAACTCCTGGAGCAATATATACAAAAGGAAGTATGGGAAGCTCTACTGCAACCCCCACGCGGTAACCCGTATTAGAGTTGCTATGTAAATCGATGTTCCCAAGAGAAGACTCGATTTTTGGAAGGCTAGCTCCAGCTTCAAAACGAGGGTGGATGCCGAGAACTTGAGCTGAGGCAATACTTATCGTTGAAATAAGTAGCGCAAAAGAAATAAATAATTTTCTCATGACTATAGATTAAGTTATTAGTTTGTTGGTTCTCTCCAGTCGCCTTCGCTTTTGATTAAATCAATAAGCTGATTAACGGCTTCTTCTTGAGGAATACCTCTGCGGATACATTCTTGTCCCTTGTATAAGTCTATCTTACCTGGAGCTGCACCTACATAACCATAGTCGGCATCAGCCATCTCTCCCGGTCCATTGACGATGCAACCCATGACGCCTATTTTTAATCCTTTCAGGTGCGAAGTTGCAGCTTTGATTTTGGCAATAGTTTCTGTCAGACTATAGAGTGTGCGTCCACATCCGGGGCAACTGATAAATTCAGTTTTGCTCATTCTTAGGCGGGTTGCTTGGAGTACTCCTAGTTCTGTCTTAATTACATCTTCCTCTTGGAGATTAGGAGCAGAAATATACAGACCATTAGACCACCCATCAATTATGATTGTACCTGCATCGGCAGCTAATTGTAAGCGGAATAACTCAATATCATTAGTCGTGTATGTGCGGCGTAAGATAATGGAGTTCTTTATCCCTGCACGACGTAAAAGAGTAAAACCTAGACGCCATTCGGCTATAGCATTATTGCCTGGTGCATTGAGTAAGATAAGACTTGTCTCTTGAACATTTGCTAATGCTTCCTCTGTGATGCTGTAACAATCAAGTTCGACATAGCTAAAATCTTTCATGATAGCTCCTTGAGCATTGGTAATAGCTCCAGAGTCACTTATGTAGTAGTCTGCTTTAGTGCTATCTCCAGAATTAGAAGGTGTAGCATTACTGAGTACAATAGGTAGGTTGCCACCACCAGCAAGTTTTCCTATAGCGATACTATTTTTACGGTCGTTATAGGATAAATTCGTGTATTCATTCCAATCGGGTAGTATAGCTGTATCTACATCAAGAGGTTGACGGCTAGAGATGTAGTCTACAAGAGTTTTTGCTACAGGGATTTCGGCTTCTGGTTCTTCGCTGAGAGATACGCGAATAGTATCTCCTAGTCCATCTGCCAGTAGAGAACCTATTCCAACGGCACTCTTAATACGTCCGTCTTCACCCTCTCCAGCCTCAGTAACTCCTAGATGTAGGGGATAAGCGGGATATCCTCTCTCTGCTAAAGTTTTAGAGAGCAGTCGCACCGCTGCAGTCATGACAAGGGTGTTACTACTTTTCATAGAGATGACGATATCATGGAAGTCGTGCATTCTACATACATCAAGATACTCCAGACAGCTCTCAATCATACCTTCAGGGGTATCTCCATAACGAGTTAGCATACGTTCAGAGAGAGAGCCATGGTTAACCCCTATGCGAATAGCTCGTCCAAGTTCTTTTGCTCTTAGTACAAACTTACCAAAGCGTTCAATAACCTTGTTGTGCATCTCCTCAAACAGCTCGTCTGTCCATTCTCTAGGAGTGCTACTCTTTGTATCTACATAATTACCGGGGTTAATACGTACCTTTTCAATATGTTCAAGGGCCTCATCAGCAGCATTGGGGTTAAAGTGTACATCAGCGACAAGTGGAGTAGTATAACCTAAATGGTGGATACCCTCAGCGATGTTAGCCATATTTGCCGCTTCTCTGCGACCTTGCGTAGTATAACGAAGAAGGTCAGCTCCTGCCTTAATAATACGCTCAGCTTGAGCAACAGAACCTTCTGTATCATTGGTATCTGTGTTAGCCATAGATTGTAAGCGTACAGGATGTGCGCCACCGAGCTTTAAGTTACCTATAGTAACCTCTATGGCCGGTCTGCGTTCATAGGTGCAGGGGCCTGAATATATAGGCTTGGATGTATTCATTTAGTTGTGTAAATCGTATTTGTTTAATCTAATAACTGAGAATTGGCTGTACGTGTTCATTATACTTAGATTATGGCTTATATATTCTGTGTCTTTATTTTGAGAGCAAGCTACTAAAGTTTTAGTGAGTGTGAAGATAAAGTGTAAGTTAAGTTTCCTAATCTCCAAACTTCGGCGAAGTCTGTGCAAACTACACGTGTAGTCTGTACAAACTTCAGCTGTAGTTTGTACAGACTACAGCTGAAGTTTGCAGAATAATAAATGAACTGATGGTTTTGTTTCTATTATCATTTGATTTATAGTGACTTATATTCCGTTTTTGAGAGGGCATTTTTGATGTTTATCATACTTTAATCGCTTTAGATTATGTTTATGTGCGTGTAGCTTTAATGAGTAGGAGGCATTGATGATACAACTATTTAGTTATATAGAGGTTACAGATAATGAAGTAAGATTTTTAGGCGGTTACTAATAATCAAATAAGTTGATATAAATTTGAATGGGTGAAAAAGTAAAGGGTAGATTAACAAACCTTCCGATAACGCTAATGATTTTTCCAGTGATGCTACTAGGATTGTGTCTCTGTGCGTTATGGGGAGCTATATTAGGCACTCTTCTAGCATCCGTAATTCTATTTATTATTTCCTATTTAAGGGGTGGGCGTCAAGAAACTTCGATAGGTTTAGTCGGTAGTTGTTTGCAGATATTAATCTTCCTCCTATTGACGTATTTATGTCCTGAGATGGAAGCTCAGATACTTGTATATCAGGCTTTATGGATGTTGTCTTTTATAAGCATTCATGGATTGGGGCTGTTACTGCTTCGACACAATCGTTTTCCTCGCTTAAGCCGCCCTTCATGCTGCTGTGATAAGCGCAGAAATGAAACCCTAATAGCTGAGTATCTCCATTTTGATAGACTAGCTCTGAGCTTTTGCTTATTCTCAATAGTACTTTATGTTTCCGTCATTGTATTTGTTGGTTTGAGCCATTATGGGGAGCTCTTGCTGTCTTTTGCTCTTGCTGGCATTTCCGGTATTGCTATCCTACTTGAGAGCATACATATTTCATGGTTAAAGCATCAGCTGAGCAAAGAGCATTGGGTACCTATCATGAATCAGCATCAAGAGCCTATAGGTCGTCTAGCTCTGTCTGAAATAGATGGGGGAGTGGATGGATATTTGCCTATCGTACGCCTTTTATCTGTCAGTGATGGTATGATTTACCTAGAGAAAGGTTCTTCATGTGTATCTTCTAATATAGAGCGTTATGATACACCTTTTGCTGATTGGTTGGTGGAGGGTGAGCGTCCGATAGATATTGCCCAACGCATGATAGACGCTCGTTTTTGTGGAGTCCGTAGAGTCGCTCCTAGACCATTATTACCATACTTAATAGAGGAAAATAATCGTCGCTATCTAGTTTATCTCTTTGTCGTTCAGATTGAGGACCCAACACAACTATACATAGATTGCAGGCCAATTGAGGGGAAATGGTGGACTCTTGAACATCTAAAACAAGCAACATTAAGTTTGGATATGAGTCCCAATATTCAGAGTGAAATTCCGTTTATAGAGCAGACTGTATTACTTGCTCAGAAACTGAAGCAACAGATTAAGAGCACAAGTATTGATGATGAAAGTATCTAAAAGAACAAATATATTAATGCTGGGGATGCTCCTGAGCTTAGGAAGCATTAGGCAGGGGGGGGCTCAGATGCTTCCTCTTAGCATGAGAATTGACCCTATTGTCTCAGCAGCCGAAGCCAAATACAGAGGAAGAATTGGTATGAGTATCCAGAGGTTGAGTGATGACTCTGTGATATATAGAACCCGTTTTACTGAGTTATTTACCCCAGCGTCAGTTGTCAAAGTGCTATCTACCGGTGCAGCACTAACCGTAAAGGGACCCACTTATAGATTTCCTACAGAAGTCTATATCTCAGGTGAAGTCAAGGAGGGTACTTTACTCGGTAATATCATTATTCGGGGCTGTGGTGACCCTTCAATTGGTAGTAGTTATATCCCTGGGGAGGATGAGCGTTTTGTTAGAAACCTAGTTCAGGCACTTAAAAGTAAGCATATCCAAAAAATTTCGGGAGGTGTTTATTTTGATGCTTCTCTACCTACAGGATTAGGACAAGTCTCTGGATGGTTGGCTGAGGATAAAAAACAACATTATGGAGCTGGCTTATTTGGTCTCAATTACCGAGATAATGTTATGAATCTAAGCCTAACTCTTTCGGGAGAAGCTGGAACTTATAAGTTAAGTTCTTCGGGAGAGCGTTTAGGTCTTAAGTGGGCTCTTAGAGAGAATAAAAGCAATGGGATAAGTCTAGTAACTGAGCAAAGTAATCCACTAATAACAATAGTTGGTAATAGCAAGCATAGACAGACCCAAGCAATAAGAATGCCTAATCCTGCTCCTGCACAAGCATTTGCCTTCTATGTGTTGGAGGGGCTACAAAAGAATGGTATTGTGCTTCAAAACAATCTGTCTGCTGTAAGCTATGAAGGGTACGAACCACAAGGAGAGTTGCTACATACGCACTATTCTAAGAGGTTGGATACATTGGCTCGCATAACGAACTACCGCAGTCAGAATTTTTATGCAGAAGCTATTGGACGACTAGTAAATCCCAATATAGATAAAGGTCAAGCTATTACTAACTATTGGCAGCAGACCCTAAAACTAGGCAATCAAGATTTATTACTGTATGATGGTTCTGGATTGGACAGAAGAGATAGGGTAAGTCCTAGAGCTTTTAGTTTGGCTTTGAAAAGACTATTTGGAGGACATATTCCTCTTGATGGAGTTTTATTAGAGACATTACCTGAAGTCGGTCGCGAGGGAACTGTTCGCCATCTGATGCCATCTCGTAGAGATGTTAAGGTCTACTTAAAGAGTGGTACGATGAGAGGAGTATCCACTTATGTGGGATATGTCTATGATGGGCGAGACTGGTATAGCATTGTGTATCTAACGAATGGAATGCCTGGAGCTTGGGCTTCACGTGCAGTACTGCATAGCATTGTACAGGAAGCTTGGCGTATAACAGATGATATGATACCTTTGCAGGCAGAACCCTTTAGATAATTGCCATTTATGCAATATTCTATTAATTATGTATCTTTGCAGAGATTAAACTTAAAACATAAGTAGATTATGAAGAAGTTATTGTATATCCTTACAGCAATGTGCCTATTCGTAGGAATAGCCTTTGCGCAAGCTGGAAAAGGTGCCGCTATTAGCTTTCCAAAAGCTGAACATGATTTTGGCACAATCAAAGAAGTGAATGGAAAAGTATCTTATACATTTACTTTTAAGAATACAGGCAATGCGCCACTAGTAATCACGAGAGTTGTTAGTGCTTGTGGTTGCACAACGCCACAATACGATAAAGAGCCTATCGCTCCAGGAGCAGAAGGTAAGATCGTAGTTAGCTTTGATCCTGCTGGTCGTCCAGGTCAGTTTGTGAAAACGATAGCTGTTTACAGCAATGGACAAGATGGTTCGTATACGATACGTATTCGTGGAATTGTCCAGTAGTAATTAGACAAAATAAAAAAGAAACTCCCACCGTTCATAAGAGCGGTGGGAGTTTCTTTTAGTCCTGCTTGACTAGCTTCTTTAAGCGTTCTTCACGTTGAGCTAATTTCACAACGTAGCTACACACGGGGATAATGGATAATCCTTCAGCGGTGCAATATTCAATAAGAGCATCTACAAGCTTTGCGGCGATACCTTGCCCTCTGTAGTCTTCATTAACAAATGTATGAGTCGCTCGTACGGTACGAG
>RBKG01000059.1 GCA_003640335.1 Porphyromonas sp. | reverse complement strand
AACTTGTTTGATGAGTTCTTCCTGCTCCTTGGCTAGCGTACTCTCTGGCTCTGCTTCTCCGTCAAAAACAATGTCTATTGTATTACTTAGTTCTAGAGATTGCCAAACAAGCCCAAGATAATACATGATTTCTCCGTGCTTGCTATCCCCATCGGAAGGGCGAACGTAGGCAAAGCGATTGATGTAACTAAGTCCATGAGGCTCAATAAGCGCAATCGTGATACCATCATAAGCAAGATAAACGAGTAGTTTGCTCGTTAGGGATTGCTGTGCCTCTGTGCGTAGAAGCGAAAGTTTGTCTGCATAGCTAGGGCAAAGCGAAAGCATCAAGAAACTACGCTCAAGGAGTTCAAGTGTGGCTCTATCCATAGCTCCGACTAGACGCTTATCTTCACCCTCAAGAAGGTAAGGTCTTAATGCCTCTGTTTGCTTCGTGCAGAGTGTCGTTTCCCACACATCTACATTGGACTCATCGAAGAGGGCATCAGGTACGAGTGCTACGCTCGTAGGCGTATAATAGATTTTTACCTGAGCAAAGGGCAAGCTTAGTTCGGGTTGCTCGTAAAGACACTGCTCGACATTCTCCCTTAGAGAGAAGTGTTCGGCAAAAGGGAGTGTGCTTTTGAGCATAGGAGCATCATCTTGCGTCGCTCCCTTTGGGTATATGGCAAAAGAAAGTCCATCTGACCGAAGCCAGATGGACAAACTCATTTCTTCTGCCTGAATGGCATTAATCATGCTTATTCCCAGTTACCTGTTAGGCGAACTTCAGTAAGTGAACCGAGGCGAAGACCTGGGAAGCTGTTAGCCTTCTTCTTAAGAGCGTCTTTCTTCTGCTCTAGGCGTTGTGCATCAAGGTCGCTCAAGTAGAATTCGAATGGGATAGTTGCTTGTACAGTAGAGATGTTCACAGTATCCTTACCGATTTCCTGCTGAATATAAGCTGTGTCAATCTTAATCTTGTTACCAGTAGCAAGTACATCGAAGAGCTTAGTAGCATCAGTACCATCCTTAAGGAGAGAGTCCTTAGCAGATACCCATACAGTATCACGCTTAATCATACCACGACGAGCAGCTTCAGCTTCAGTAAGACCTTGCTCACGCATAGCTTCTGTTACTTCACCTTCAGCGCGGATGTAGAATAGACGACCATTAGCAAGGAAATCTGCTAGTTCTTCAGCTGTTGCGAAGCGACCGTGTATGCTCTGATAAGCTTCTTCGTAAGAAGCAATCTTCTTAAGCTGCTTCTGTAGGATAGCTTCTCTCTCAGCTTGCTTAGCATCAAACTGTACTGGGTTAAGTACACTCTTGATTGTAACATAGCCTAGTGCCAATACGGCTAAGGCAACAAGGCCCGTAATAACTTTGTTCATCTTATATTAGTTGTTATTTAATTACCAATGTGGCTATAATCATGTCCAAAGATAATTACATTTCTTGGGAAATCATTATATTCATATAGCAAAGTTAGTATAAAGTCTTATGAAATACAATCTACAGGGCGAAGAAGTCCTTCAAAATATGGCATTTAATCCCACCTTGAGCCAAGAGCAGGCAGCAAGAACTTTTGCTGAATATATGGGTGATGATTATCCATATTCTGTATTTCTGCTTAAAGGTTATGCGGGTACGGGTAAAACGACTCTACTTGATGCGATTACTCGTACTATGGAAGATATAGGGCTTAACTGCGAACTGCTTGCCACTACTGGTCGTGCGGCCAAGGTGCTTGCTCAGGCTACGGGACGAACGGCTACGACTATACACCGCAAAATCTATCGAGCTACTGCAGCATCTGTCGAGGAAGGCGGTGCTTATAAGCTGGCTTCTTCATCGCGCCCTACCCTATTTATTGTCGATGAAGCCTCAATGATTAGTACAAGTTCGTCTGAAATAACGCCTTTTGGTACGGGTAATCTGCTACATGATCTTCTTGAGTATGTGTGGCAGAGCGAAGGGTGTAGGCTGATACTTGTCGGTGACACTGCACAGCTGCCTCCTGTGGGTAGCGATATTAGTGAGGCTCTTGATGCGGAGAGTCTTAGAGCTCATTATGGTATGCATGTTTATGAAGCTGAGCTTCGAGATGTCGTTCGCCAAAAGGCTGAGAGCGGTATTTTAGAGCAAGCAACATATTTAAGGGAGGTGCTAGAAGAGTATCCCGAAGCTGTAGAGGGAGAGCCTTTGCCTCTACATCTGAATATAGGAGGACAAGAAGACCTTAAGATTTTACCTTGGGAGGAGCTAACAGATACTATTGACACGGCCTACCGAAAGTACGGCAAGGAGCATGTCTTGATTATTACACCTAGTAATAAACGAGCTTTGATGCACAATCAAGGCGTGCGCTCATATATTTTTGATTACGAAGATGAGATTGTGCGTCGGGAACGACTGATTGTAGCTAGGAACAACTACTATTACGCCCAGAAGAGAGATAGGAGCGATTTTATTGCTAATGGTGAGATTGTGGAGCTGCTACATACTTATAAGCATTATCATATGTATGGGCTACACTTTGTCGATGCGAGTATAGCTCTGCCTGATAGAGAAGAAGAGCTTGATGTGCGTCTATTGCTCTCTGGGCTTGCCGATGAACAAGCGCAACGAACTTATGAACAGCGTTTAGAGCTTTACAATGCTCTTGCTACAGATTATCAGGCAGAAGCTGGTAGTGGGATTATTGATGTTAGGCGAGCTATTCGCAAAGACCCTTTTTGGGGTGCGCTGGAGATTAAATATGGTTATGCCGTTACAGCACACAAGGCACAAGGCGGACAATGGCCGTGTGTTATCGTCGATATGAGTTTCTTTGGCTTTATGCCTCACGATAGAAGTATGATACGCTGGCT
>RBKG01000029.1 GCA_003640335.1 Porphyromonas sp. | reverse complement strand
AAAACAAAAAGAGCCGAGCCCCAAAAGGGGTCGACTCTTTCCGACCAAAAACCAACCATATTAAGAGGCTTCACTATGACCTAAGCCATAGTGCCCCTTTGCTTGTTATCGCATGCTGCGATAGTTTCGTAGAGAACAAGACCTTAAAGCCTCAACCCTACGTTTTGTTTACTTCATCTTGAAGAGGCGTTGCACTTCATTCTCCAAATCTTCTGCGCTAAGAGCTCCCTGAGATACTGATGGCGTAGAACCATCTGTACCAATAAATAGAAGCATAGGTATTGACTGCACGCCAAAGACATGAGCAAGCTCTTCTTCATTATCGATGTTAATCTTATAAACATCTAGCTTACCTGCATACTTCTTAGCTAGTGCTTCCAAACGTGGAGATAATTGACGGCAAGGTCCACACCAGTCTGCATAAAAATCGAGGATAGCTGGCTTATTACCCTTGAAAACAAACTTTGTAGGATTTGCCTTATAGTCAAAAATATGCTCACGCATATACTTAGCATCGATATGCTTAACTGGGCTTGTCGACGTCTGTGGTTCTGCCGAGCTCTGCGTTTCCACAGCACTCTGCGCCCCAGCTGTCTGAGATTGACCACTTGTGCAAGCAACAGCTGATAGCCCCATAGAGCAAGCTAACGCTAAGGTTAAGATATTACGTTTCATCTAATCTTAGTTATTTAATTTGATATTTGACTACCTCCAAGAAGTAGTCCGACTTATTGTTATGAGAATATAACGATTATTATGCCTTAATTGTTCGTTCGCCTAAGGTTTGTGCCAGTTCTTGCTTAAAAGCATTCTCCGCTTGTAGCTCTTTCAGAAGACGGAGTACGCGCTCGAAATCACCTTCACGCTCAGCCTGAACCATCTCTTCTTGTATCTTATGGATATTATCTAGCACGACAGCCATTCTAATTTGGTCAAGTTCCCACAGAGCCTTATTCCCCTCTGCAATCATCATCTTCTGCTTACGCTCGGCTAGATAGAGAGCTTGCTCCGCCAAAATCTCCTGCTTCGACGACTCATCAAGCGCATTAGCCAACTTCTGAGAGAAAGCATTCATGCGGTAGTCCTCTTCTTCAGGCTGACTGATATGATGGTTCATATCTTTTGAGAGCAAATCTGCTGCAAGGCGACGGATAGCCTCATGCTCGTGATTAGAGAAATACTCCGAACACAAGACATTTTGCGCCAAACAAACATCTACGGTTTCATTGAGCATATCCAAACAAAAAGGCGATACACTATCAAGTAAACCATCAAGCTCCAGTTCTTCACGAATATATGCACCTAGCTTATACTCAGTGTAGATAAGTTCGCCCTTTTCGTCTTCCACAAGTGCAAGAATATCCGTATTACCCTTTTGTATCAACAAGTTAATCAGACTAATCTCTTGAAACTTGGGCTGGTATTCTTGTGCATTAAATGCTGGCTCACTCGTATTTGCCTCCTCTGCATTGTTGATAACTTCGGGTTGAGTCTCCACCACAGGAGCAGTGGGAACGCTTTGCGGATGATTGTGAGCATGATAACCTTGAGCTCTAAACTTAGCCACTTCGGACTTAAGCAAAGCCTCATCCATATTAAGAAGAGCTGCACTACTCTGAATAAGGACAGTTCGCCTAATCGTATCAGGGATAAGTGCAATCGTACGCAAGACATCTTTAATTAGTTCGGCCCTGCGAATAGGGTCACGCTGCATCTCACTCTGATAAAGACGTATCTTAAAGTGAATAAAATCCGTCTCTTCGGCATCCAAGAAATCCAAAAGCTCCTGACGGCTGTGCTTCTGTGCATAGCTATCAGGGTCCTCACCCTCAGGCAAGAGCACCACCTTAATATCTAAGCCTTCTTCAAGAAGAAGGTCTATACCTCTTAGAGCCGCTTTAATACCCGCATTATCGCCATCATAAAGCACCGTTACACGCTCCGTAAAACGCCTGATTAAGCGAATTTGCTGTACAGTAAGAGCCGTTCCACTACTAGCGACGACATTCTCCACACCCGACTGATGCATAGAGATAACGTCGGTATAGCCCTCCACAAGGTAGCACTTATTAGCCTTGCTTATAGCCTGCTTAGCTTGATAAAGTCCATACAGCTCTCGGCTCTTGGAGTAAATAAGACTTTCTGGGGAGTTAATATACTTAGCGGTCTTATCAGCCTTGCCCATGATACGCCCACCAAAGGCAACATACTGACCACTCAGATTGCGTACGGGGAATATCACACGACCACGGAAACGGTCATGCGGTGGCTTATCTTCATACTGAATAGATAAGCCCACAGCCGTAAGTCTTTCGATAGGATAACCCGCTGTCAAGGCTTGCTTAGTGAATATATCCCTTAGCTCAGGAGCATAACCAAGCCCAAACTTCTCGATAATATCAGGGCGCAAACCTCTCTCACGAAAGTAACTCAAACCTATATTACGTCCATCATCCGTATTGTGTAGCTGGTCTACAAAAAACTTTTGGGCATAATCATTGAGGATAAACAAACTTTGTCGTTCACTAGCCGCCTTTTTCTCCTCGTCCGTTTCTTCTCGCTCAACAATCTCAATATGATACTTCTTAGCCAAATAGCGAAGTGCTTCATTGTATGAGAGCTGTTCATGCTTCATAATAAAATGAACGGGCGAGCCACCCTCTCCACAAGAGAAACACTTACAGACGTTCTTACTCGGAGAGACATAGAAGCTAGGCTTGCGGTCGCTATGAAATGGGCATAAGCCCACATAGCTTACGCCACTGCGCCGTAAGCTCACAAAGTCCTGAACAACCTCTAATATATTAGCAGCATCGATTATACGTTGCTTCGTTTGGCTATCTATCATAATT
>RBKG01000018.1 GCA_003640335.1 Porphyromonas sp. | reverse complement strand
CTATCTAAAAATAGGCTTATCGGCAATACGACCTGCTGATGGTGGTGGCTCTACACTTCCCCACTCCTTATTTGGAGTAGCCCCCATTTCTAGGACAAGTTCTCCACCTGAAACAATATCGCTATGACGGAACCATGCCCTATTAAGAGTTCTTCCATTCAACTTAGCTGATTGGATATAGATATTATCCTTAGACCAATCCTTAGCGGTGATAGTAAACCTTTTATTTGTCGGAAGATGGATAGTAACCTTAGGGAAGCGTGGTGAGCCAATGACATAAATCGGCATACCCGGCGTCGTTGGATAAAAACCTAACATAGAGAATACCACATACGCACTCATACCTCCACCATCTTCATCGCCAGGTAATCCCATTAAATCATTTCGGAACCACGTGTCGAGAAGCTTATGAATAAAACGCTGCGTACGCCAAGGAGCTCCAGCGTAAACATACAAATAAGGAATATGTAAGCTCGGTTCATTCCCCATGGTAAACTGACCTACATTACCCGTTTGGTCTGGCATCTGACTATAGAACTGCCATCTGCTCATACTTAAAGGCTTGCGAAGCGTACTATCCAAATTCTCTATAAACTTCTCATTACCCCCCATCAAGTAAATAAGGTCTGCTATATTATGCTTAACATCCCAGCGATAAGTATAAGCATTATTCTCATCGTAGTAATCTCTAGCTCCAAGCCCACCTGATAGCTCGTAATCAAATGGTTTGATGAACTTATTATTTTTATCCTTTGGATGGAAGAAGCCCGTTTGATGATTATAAAGCTTATGATAATCGTAAGACTTCTTCAAGAAAGTTTTGGCTTCTTCATCATGTCCGAGGTGACGAGCCAATTCGCTAAGCGTCCAATAGTCATAATATGCAGCTAAAGAAACGGCTACTGCTTGACGCTTTTCCCAACGCGTAACATAAGGATACGATTCTTTTTCGTCTATGTTCAAGGCTGGGAAATAGCCCTTATCATCCATAAACTTCGTAAGCTCTCGTTTAGGCATACGAGTCCAAGGGAGCAAACTCTTTTCCTGCATAGTTTTAAGTGCATAGCTATAAGCCTTATCGATATTAACTCCCGATAGCCCTTTAGCATAGGCATCAGCAAAAAGAGAGATAGCGTGATTACCATTCATGCGATGGGTATCACCTGTAACCTCAGGGAAAGTTGGCAACCAATGTTCTGGAGTTTGCTCTGCAACACGCAAATAACTCTGCAATATATGCTGTTGCATTTGTGGCTCCAGCAGTATTCTCAATGGGTGGACAGCCAAATATGTATCCCAAACCCAGTCATCAGTATAAAACGGAACGCCATTATCCGGTAAAACTTTCTTAGCTTCTGCTGAATAATAATTTCCATTCTCCGAGATGTTAATCATGCGTTCGTAAGTGCGATAGAGAGACGTATAGAATACTTGTCTATCTTGCTCCGTGCCGCCTTCAATCTCAATCTTACCTAGAGTGCTATTCCAGAGTGAGCGCCCCCTCTTGGCAATCATATCTAGCTCGTAGGTTTGAATTTCACGCTCAACATTCTGCTTGGCCTGCTCTACGCTGATATAAGAGATACCATAACGTAACTTAATGGTTTCCTTTCCTGGGCCGAAAAATAAGGCAACCGTCGTTCCCTTATTTTGATTATCGGTAACCATACCTAGGCGTTGAGAGACGCTATCACGTACGGTTGCTCGTGTATTCTTCTCTTCACTCTGCAGATAAATATATACACGTACAGAGTCATTCAATGCTTGATAGCCCGATATCGTATTATCTTGAACAGTCAATTCTCCATTATCAGTATGCAGCATAATCCCTCTGTCAGGTTTAGCTGTATTATACTTGATTTCATAGATTGCACTTTGCTCACTAGGAGCATAGGCTACTGAAATATCTTCCTCTGGAAGGTCCACTGAATACCGATAAGGCTGTATGCTCTCATGGTCATAGATAAAGGAGCGAACATTGGGAACCTGCTCATTACTCGAACTAAGAGGACTAAGAGCAAAAGCCGATATTCCTCTATGACTAGTCAGAATTAAAGGAAATCCCTCTATAGTCTCAGCGGTATAATCTGCCCTATTAGGGGTAATACGCATCATACTATTCGGGAGCTGAACTGTTGGAAAAGTAGGCATCAGCAAATGGCTGATATTCCCCATGTATGGATTAACTAAATCCACAGGGTCATCGCCATCACTTAAGCTATTTACCCAAGAGCTACAAGATGCAAAGCTTACGAACAAGCCTAAGCAAGCCCACAATCGTAGTTTATTCATAGGCATATTAGCATTATATAATAGACAAGCACCTTAGCAATCTGTATTTCTACAGAGCTAAGGTGCCTATACTAATAACAAATTACTTAGAAATCTTATCGAAAAGAGTTTGTGCAGCGAAGCCTAATAAGTCAAATAGACGTGGCAATACCTTACCGAAGTCATCAGCTTCACATACTAGTATCTCTGCCGAATAAACAAGAGCCTTACCACCCTGAGGGTCTACACGATAAGTTGCCTTAGCAATCTTAATTTCTTGGCTAATCTCATTCACAAGAGCAAGTACTCTATCCTCCTTAAGACCTTCGTAAGCTTCTAGAGGGAAAGCCAAATCAATTTTGAGGAAAGTTTCATCTTCTGCTGTATCAGGAATCAAGAATGTGAGACCTTGATACTTAACAGCGATAAATCCTTGTTCTTCCTGAGGGGCATAACCCTCTGCCTTTAGCCATGCTAAGGCTCTATCCATTACTTTCATACTTATCGTACTTTTTATAGTGTTTACTTGCGTGCAAAGATAGGACTTTTATTGATACTTCCAATAGTGTGACATTATATCCTAC
>RBKG01000224.1 GCA_003640335.1 Porphyromonas sp. | reverse complement strand
AACTTAATAAGCAAGGAGCAATCACAGGCTACGATGACTAAATAATTCTAATCAACTATACCCCTAAAATAGGGCTGATACTGAATAATATTCAGTATCAGCCCTATTTGCTTTCCCTTTGCCACATGAGATATTCTTATATCTTTGTATAACATTACAATAAACAAATAACCTATTATTCTTATGTCGTGGATAAAAAAAAGTCTACTCGTAGCAGGCATACTATCTAGTTCGCTCTCGACGATCTATGCTGAGAGTCCCCAACGAGCGATGAAACTACAATACAACAGACCCGCTGCCGTATGGATGACCGAAGCTCTTCCTATTGGGAATGGCGAACTAGGAGCTATGTTTATGGGTGGCGTTCTTCGCGAACGTGTACAGTTTAATGAAAAGACACTTTGGACAGGTAGCCCAAGTATAAGAGGTGCATACCAAAACTTCGGAGAACTGATGATTTATATGCATCACGACACCGACTACAAAGACTATAAGCGAAGCCTAAGCCTAGATGAATCTGTTGGTCGTGTTGAATACAGAACAATAGATGGAGTTAGTTACAAACGTGAGTATATCGCATCTCACCCTGATGGCGTGATTGCTATTCACTTTACAGCCCAACAAGGAGGCACTCCTAAGCCCATAAAAATGGAGCTTTCTCTAAGAGATGTCCGAGATGGAGTAAAAAACGCTAAAAGCATTGATGAAAAGAACATCTCCTACTCAGGTCAATTAGAAACAGTTGCTTACCGTGCGGGAGTGCGTGTCGTAACAAAAGGCGGACAGCAAACAGTCAAAGGCGGACGCATTGCTATAGATGGAGCTGAAGAGGTAACTATATACCTAGTCGCTGGAACAAACTACGACATTCAAAGTCCTAACTATACACAGGGCAATCTCTCGGACATAGAGAAGAAGCAAAATACAATCCTCGACCAAGCTGTAGCCAAAGGCTATGATGCTATCCTCTCCACACATAAGAGCGACTACAAACAACTTTACGACCGTGTAAAACTCAATCTTGACTACAACAAACTTAAGGTTGAGCCTACACAGAATACAGATGAACTAGTAAGGCAGAATAGGAAAGACACTTATCTAGATGAGTTATACTTTCAATATGGTCGTTACTTGATGATTTCATCTAGCCGAGGAATGAACCTCCCGAATAACCTACAAGGGCTATGGAATGAAAGCAACACTCCACCTTGGGAATCGGATATTCATACCAACATCAATATCCAAATGAACTACTGGCCTGCTGAGACAACCAATCTTAGTGAATGCCACCTACCCTTCCTCAACTACGTAGCGATAGAGGCTGCACGCCCCAATGGCGGTATGCGTCGTGTCGCAGAGCAAGAGGGACTCAGAGGTTGGAGTCTTAATACTCAGTCCACAATCTTCTCACATACAGACTGGAATATCAATCGCCCTACCAATGCTTGGTATGCTATGCATTTGTGGCAACATTATCAGTTTACAGGCAATAAGAGTTATCTTGAAAAGACAGCATTCCCTGCAATTAAATCTGCCTGCGAGTATTGGTTTGACCGCCTCCAATTAGTGAATGGTAAATATATTGCACCTAAAGAATGGTCTCCCGAGCATGGTCCTTGGGAAGATGGTATTGCTTACGCACAGCAATTGGTTTGGGAACTATTCTCTGCAGCAGAGCAAGCAAGCAAGCTCGTTCGTGTAGATAAGAAGTTTACTCAAGAGTTATCAGAGAAACAAGCCAAGCTAGACAGAGGTATCACCATCGGTTCTTGGGGCCAAATAAGAGAATGGACGAAGACTGAAGATGTACAAGGCGATGAGCATAGACATCTATCACAGTTAATAGCCCTCTACCCTGGTCATCAAATTTCTGTCACCAAAAGTCCCGATTGGGCTAAGGCAGCCAAGGTAACACTCAATTCTAGAGGAGACCAAGGGACAGGCTGGAGCCGTGCGTGGAAGATTAACTGCTGGGCACGCCTAGGCGATGGAGAGCATGCTTACACACTATTAAAGAGTGCACTGAACCATAGCGACTACACAGACGTAAGCATGGATACGCATGATGGTGGTGTTTACTCTAATCTGTTTGATGCACACCCACCCTTCCAAATAGATGGCAACTTCGGAGCAACAAGCGGTATCGCTGAGATGCTTCTTCAGAGCCATGAAGGATATATCAACATCTTGCCTGCCTTACCTCGTAAGTGGCAAAATGGTTCTGTATCTGGGCTAAAAGCTGTAGGCGGATTTGAGGTTGAGCTTAAGTGGATTCAGTCAGCACTTGTGTTCGCAGAACTAAAGAGCCTACTTGGTAATAAGGCTGTTGTTGGCTTGAACGCTGAACAGATTTCAAGTGTCGTTGACAGTCATGGCAAACCAGTTAAATACAGCTTTGACAAGGAGCATAGACTGACCTTTAACACTAAGGCAGGAGAAACCTATCGCATCACATCTTCTGAAATATTCATGATAACGGAAGCTCAGTAGATTATTCTCAACAAAGGATAAATAAAAAGCGACAGAGGCTGAAAGGATTAAATCCTTTCAGCCTCTGTCGTTATTGCAATAGCCTCGTCTTACTCAACGACTAACATATAACGTCCCTCTCCAAGAGAAGTAGACGTATAGTTCTTACCAGTGAGTTCGTTTTTTCCTACATAATTCACCAAGGCCGTGTGTATATAAGCATGTAGCGTTTGCTCTGCAATACCAATCACGCCCCAAGCCTCGTTAATAGATGCAAGCTCTACCTTAGTCGTTAGCATATAAGCCTCATGAGAAGAATCAATACGCTCTAGCTCATAGCTAGCGGCATTGCCAAGTTCCCAACCTTCCATCATAAGTAAACCAGCTATTTGCGTATAGAGCGCATAAG
>RBKG01000258.1 GCA_003640335.1 Porphyromonas sp. | reverse complement strand
ATGGATATGTTTACGATGCTGGTATTGATAGCAAGGGACATACTTATAGCGACCTACGCTATTTCCCTCAAGCGGGCATTAACTTCTTAGCAGGAACAACAATTTCATTCTAAGGATTAATCCTCTACCCTAGCTCAAAGGGCTGTGCCAAAACTTAATATTGGCGCAGCCCTTTTTCTTTACATATGGAAATTTGCACAGGGTCTTCTTTTGTGTGTATGTGTGAATATGTCTAACTTTGCATTTGTTTGATACAAGAGTATAGACTAAGATTAAATAAAATATGAAGAAACTTATTTCAGCACTACGTGCTTGTCTTGTGGTGGTTACTTTTCTCGCAACTTCCTTTCTCGCATCTGCTCAAGGTAAGGCTGATGATATCGTCGGAACTTATCAGACGGAAGGAGGTAAGGCTAAAGTAACAATCTCTAAGCAAGGAACTAAGTATATTGGGACGCTCATTTGGACGCGCCGAGGAGATATTCTAGATAGTAAAAATCCTGATAAGGGAGAGGCACAGAAGAAACTTACGGGTAAGGTTATTTTGCGAGACTTGGCTTTCGATGAAGATGACGAGTACAAGGGCGGTAAGATTTATGACCCAGAGAGCGGTAAAACATATAGCTGTAAGGCTACACGCGAACGCAATGGTAACCTCAAGATGAGGGGCTTTATTGGAGTGTCTCTTCTTGGTCGCACCACTGAATGGACACGCATCAAGTAGAGTCGGTATGTCTTTGATGTCTAAAATCGGAGCCTATGTTGAGCGTGTTTATAGTTTGCGCTATTATGGCTTGTTCTTGCTTTTATTGCAGGTTTTTCCAGCGATTTACTATTATAATCGTGTAGGTGCTTTGCCTTTCCCAGGGGAATTTGTTTATCAGTCTCTGAGCCTATTAGCTTGGACTTCCTTTTGGCTTTTTATCTGTGCCTTATGCCCCTTTCGAGGGTTAAGGCTTGCGGTGCAATGGCTTGTAGGACTTGTCTATGCGGGTTGGATGCTTTTTGAGTGCTTCCTTGCCTTTTCATATAATTCACTATATACCGATAGCATTGCGTTGAATATGTTGGCCTCTAACCCCGAAGAGGGTAAGGCTTTCGTTGAAAACCTAAACTATAAGGTGTTTATGCTTCCTATCTTCGTGCTCATAGGGATTATTGTTTTATATGTATTAGTTAGTCGTGTGCTGGCACCTAAACTTAAGCCTGCTGGACTGTTGGTTAGGAAGGGACTGTCGGCTATGGGATTAGTTTTTGTATTGCTTTTCTTTATAGTCGTACTTCCGGCTCAGACCTCTGTGCGTAGTTACCTCTATATGTCTCCTCTTGATAGGTTGAGAGTGGGTACTTCTGTTTGTCTGCATGATGCCCAAGAGCTTGAGAACTATACTAAGATGGCTAAAGAGATTGATTTAGGAGAGATCAAGCAAGAGATAAATCTAGACTCTGTTAATATAGTTGTCTTAGTTGGAGAGTCTATGCGTAAGGATTATATGCACTGCTATGGCTATCCTTTGAAGAATACTCCGGCACAGGACTCTCTAATTGCTTCGGGAGATATGGTCCGCTTCAGTGATGTAATTGCATCTGCCGCATGGACAACTGGTTCGGTATCTTCTGCGATGACTTTTTATAGAGAAGGAGGAGCTAATCGCCAATGGTATCAATATCCGAGTTTGCCGATGGTTATGTCTCGTGCAGGCTACTACTCTTACTGGATAAGTAACCAAGAAAGCCAAGGGAATGCGATACAGCCGATAGCTACCATAGCTGGTACTTCGGATAGCGTTAGTTATGCCAAAATACGAGCAGTCGGAGACTGGAATTCGGCTATGGATTTAGAGTTATTGAAGTTATTACCTAAGAAGAATATTGTACCTCAAGGCAAGAAAGCACTCTTCCAAGTAGTCCACTTAATTGGTTCGCATACTCCTTATGCTGGTCGCTCTAATCGTGAATTTGGAATTTTCACGACGAAGGATTTGCCTGCTACTCTACCTAATGGCATGCCTACACCTAAGAGTGAGGCTAAGCGAGCTGTTTTGCGTGATTATGTCAATTCTATTCGCTACAACGATGAGGTTGTTCGCCGTATAGTGGCTCACTTCTCTGATAAGCCTACGCTACTTGTTTATTTCTCTGACCATGGTCAGGCTTTGTATGAGAACCCAGATAAGCCAGATTATTACGAGCATGAAGTTTCACGTCAAGGCTTATCGGTACCTCTCTTTGTTTATATGAGTCCATCGCTAAGAAAGATGCACCCAGAGATATATGAGCGAGTAGTCAAGGCGAAGGATCGTAAGATTATGAATGACCTATTCTCAAATAGCTTGTGTGGTCTTTTGGGTATTCGTTTGAAGTATTACGAACCTGAATACGACTACTTCTCAGATGAATACAATAATAATCGAGTACGCTCTGTCATAGGTTATAATGGAAAGCCAATGACTTTCTAAAGTGAAGAAGATTAGGATTATTTAATAGCCAGCTCTCCTTTAAGGGGGCTGGCTATTAGTCTTTTATTTTCTAGTATTACACTGATAAATCATTGTGAGAACGAGGTAAAGATTGAATGAGCGGTTCTTAAATTCATCACACAAAATAGGGATGGTTTATCGCAGACCATCCCTATTTAATTCGACATCTATCTTCTACTATTCTATTGCCCCTACAATAGAAATTCTCGTATATTTCTCCCTTAAACACAAGTGACAGGGACATCCTTACAGGAGTAGAAAAATCATCATTTCTAGGTATTTTCTCTACTTACACCATTAAGTAACTTTGCATGTGTCAGTACATTTGAGATAGATATTCTTCTCAAAGGAGTATCGTTTCTAGGCATTAATCTTTATAACTCTTGGACTTACGCAAGGCATTA
>RBKG01000108.1 GCA_003640335.1 Porphyromonas sp. | reverse complement strand
CGTCATTTACAAGAGTAAACTCCCTGCGCCTTCAGTCTCAATGCCTTGCGATTATCGCATTCTGCAAAGCCCCCCAAAAGGACAAGTTTTATTTGTCCTTTTGGAGACCGTCGGGCGGTCTCATTTGAATACCCTCAAGCAGACAGATAATCGCTTTGTAAAGTTTTAGGACGGTACATATAAAATGAGATAGGCTATTCAAAACTAGGATATGCACAAACAAAAATATTTTGTGCGAAATTTGCCAATTGTAAAAAAAAGTTAACTTTGTAGCCGAATTCAGCACAAGTGATGATATTACTTAAGTTTAGCGATAATAATTGTGTATATATATGGATAAACAAATAGGTAAATTCCCTTATGTCCCTCCTAGTCTAGAGTTATTCCAAGTGCCTAGGGCCTTGAGCTTAATGCAGGAATTCTCTTTGGAGAGTGATTATGATGATTGGGGTGATGGTGCTCCGATCGATGCGACTTCAAGTTATAGTGATTGGGGTAGTGGTCCAGACCTATAGACGCCAAAAATCCACTAAGAATTTAGAAAATTGAATTAGAAATGAAAATCCTACGTAATTTATTCGGAGTACTTTTCACAGCACTCTTTCTTTTCTCTTGTGGCAAGGATGACAGCCCCAATACTCAGGCGACAGCTCCTTTGCATAAAGAGGTAATTAATCTTGCTTTTGAAGCATCTCTGCCTCAGGAGCAATTGCGCTCACTGACGCTTAGTGATAATGCGGCTGCATTGCACAAGATTGACCCTGATAAGACTACATTCAAGACTCAGTTGTACTTTAAGAAAATGGGTACCCCTGGTGTTGGTACAGCTACTGTAACCTACAAGGTTACTCGTATCAACAACTCGGTTAAGCTCTATTTCTATGGTCAAGCAGATTTTACTGGGAACTTTGCCGCAGGTGTGCACCCTGGTGACGGTGGCGAATGGTATGTAGCTGGCGTTATTGGTGGCGGAGAGCAGCGTAGTGCAAGTAATTACTATCAGGTGACTTTTGACCGCAAGGATAGTGATTATGAGCGTACTGATACTGAGATGCGTATGCCACTCCTCTCGAAGTGGACTAAGATGTTCAATGAAAATGGAGCTTCTGCCATCAATGGACACGTAGGTTACACATCTATGCACTACGAACCTCAGGGTGTATTTATTCGTGTAAACCTAACTACAGAAACTGATTTCAAGGCTGGTCCTACATGGGCTTCTGTGGTTACAGAGGCGGTTGATGGCTCTGGATATTTCGATTTCAGCACAGGTCAAGATGCTGATATAAAGGCGGGTAATGTTTATCCATCTTGGTCAGCTACAAACACTACAGCAGGAACTCCAACATTGCTTAACTTCAAGCTTCAAGACCAGCAGGCAGGTAAGATGAAGACTTATTATGTATGGGGTATGCCTCGTAAGGGTGTACAGAACCCTGAGACAACTGTAGAAGCTGGCTTCCTTAACTTTGTTAAGTCAGGTACAACGGAAACATTCCGCAGTACAGCTGTTCTCAATAACGGAACAAGCTATCCAATCAATATCACGCTAACGGAAGCAGGTTCGTACTCTGTCCTTCGTCCACTTTTCGGCGGTGCTTACCTCAACCCACAAATGAATGCCGTTGTTACTCCAAGCAAAGATGAGCTGCAGGCTAACATGGATATGGTGGGTTACTTTAATATCCGTGACTTTGAAACTAGAGGCGTTGATTTTGCTTTTGGTACTGAAAAGTATGAGATTCCTGATGAGTTTCAGTGGACAAGTATATTTGCAGGATATGATGCAGGGCTTGTTATTGGGGGATCTTATGGCTCTTGGGACCGAAACCAAAATATGCAGGAACGAGTAGGAAGTATTCAACGTACTTTTTATGATGATTTTAAGTATCAAGCAGTAAAGGGTAATAAGCTCTATGCGCTGAAATTCCAAGCGTACCGCTCTAATGCTCGCCAAGGACTAGTTTATTCGAATAAGTCAGACTTGGTGACAGCTTATCCACAGGCTAAGACTGATGCTCAGCGTGTAGCCCTACGATATACTTACAACGAGCCTGAAGGTCCTTCAGATAAGAGTGATCCATCAAAGTTTGAGATAGGTCAGCTTATAATTGAGGCAGTTCCTCTTGGGGTGGATGATCCTCGTACAGGGAAAAGTCCAATTACTATAAATACTGTTTTTGATGATGCTTGGTGGACGCAACGTGAAGCAGAGGGAGTTGTCCGCAAGGTTACACTACTATTCCCTGGTGTAAAAATGGATAATCAATGGAGAGCTGTCTTTAATGATGGCTTTAAGTTCAGAGGACTTTTGTCTCAAGTGAAGTATGGTAGATCTAGTGAAGATGTGGCAAAGAATAGCTTCCTAATGATTGCTGTTCATACACATACTTTGGAAAATTCAAATACGCCAACGGGTCATACAGGGACACAGCACCAGCTTGCTACCTTCCTCTTTAATACTCATCACTAGAAGTTGAGTCGATAAAATTCCATAACGATTATAGTATCGGGTGTTACCATAAGTGGTAGCACCCGATATTTCGTCTTAAAGTGTACCAAGGGCGAAAAATGGTGCCCTACCTTTGTGCTTGTAGCAGGTAGGCAAGTAGGACTTTACATAATACGGCACTCGCTGCGTTATCTTCGACATTCAGGCTCGGTCATTTACACAAGTAAACTCCCGTCGCCTTCAGTCTTAATGCCTTGCGAAAGCCGCATTCTGTAAAGTCCTTCCAAAAGACAAGTAAAAACTTGTTATTTGGGAGACCGCAGAGCGGTCTTGACTAGGACTATTGCTTCTAGCTTCTTATCTGTGTACATCAAGTTTTATTATATCACATTTATTAAAAGCAGAAGTGTATGAAAGCACAAGACATTCGCTATCTCGTCATTC
>RBKG01000239.1 GCA_003640335.1 Porphyromonas sp. | reverse complement strand
CCAACAAAGAAGCTTGAGATGAATTTCGAGCTGAATGAAGCTGGTGAACCTACATATAGCCTCAAGATGGCTGATGGAACGGTTATCACTAAGACAAGTAAGATGGGATTCGAAATGAAAGACAGCAAACTTTCATTCGATAAGAATTTTGAAGTCATTAAGACAAATACATCTTCCTTTGATGAAACATGGACTCCTGTTTGGGGCGAAGTCAAGAAAATTCGTAATAACTACAATGAGCTTGAAGTTCAACTTAGAAAGAAAGATACAGATAAGCTCCTAACTATTCGCTTCCGTCTCTATGATGATGGTCTAGGCTTCCGCTATGAATTCCCTGGTCGTCAAGGGCAAAACTTCCTAGTCGTTAAGCGAGAGCTTACAGAGTTTGCTCTACCTGGGGATATGAAAGCTTGGTGGATACCCGGCGATTATGACACTGAAGAGTACGATTTCACGACTAGTCGTTTGAGCGAAGTTCGTGGTCTCTTCGACAAGGCCTATACTGCAAACTGCTCTCAAGCAGCTTTCAGCAAGACTGGTCTTCAAACTCCACTTCAGCTGAAAAGTGATAACGGAGCCTATATCAATATTCATGAAGCAGCATTGATTGATTTCCCTGCAATAAATGTAAATCTGAATGATAAGACTTTCGTACTAAATACGGAACTTACTCCAGATGCTAAGGGAGATAGAGGTCATATCGCAGCACCATTCAACACACCTTGGCGTACAATCATCGCTAGTAAGGATGCTCGTGATATCCTTGCGAGCAAGCTAACATATAACCTTAATGAGCCTTGTGCGTATAAAAATACAAGCTGGATTAAGCCTATTAAGTATATGGGAGTATGGTGGGAAATGATCACCGGCAAGGGCTCTTGGGCTTATACTGATGAAGTTCCATTTACTAAGCTAGGAGTTACAGACTACTCTAAGGCTAAACCTAATGGTAAGCACTCAGCAAATACCGAGCGAGTTAAATACTACATCGATTATGCAGCTAAGCATGGCTTTGATGCTATTCTTGTAGAAGGATGGAATGTTGGCTGGGAAGACTGGTTTGACCTCTCTAAGGATGATGTATTTGACTTCGTAACGCCTTATCCAGACTTTAATGTAGCAGAGCTACGTGACTATGGTAAGGCTAAAGGTGTTAAGATTATCATGCACCACGAAACCTCTGGCTCTATTCGTAACTATGAGCGTCACATGCATGACGCCTATCAGTTCATGAAGGACAATAACTATTCGGCAGTAAAGAGTGGTTATGTTGGAAATATGATTCCACGAGGAGAACACCACTATGGTCAGTATATGGTTAACCACTACCTCTATGCCGTAAAGGAAGCTGCTAAGTATGACATCTCCGTTAATGCGCATGAGAGTGTACACATGACAGGCTTGAGCCGCACTTATCCAAACCTCCTAGCTCAAGAAAGTGCTAAGGGACAAGAGTATCAAGCTTTTGGAGGAAATAATGGTAACCACATGACTATCCTTCCTTTTGGTCGTCTTATTGGAGGTCCTATGGACTATACCCCAGGTATCTTCGAAACAGATATGACAAAGCTTAATCCTGATAACAAAAATCAGATTAAAGCAACTATTGCAAACCAACTAGGAACATATCTTACTATGTACAGCCCTCTACAAATGGCAGCTGACCTACCTGAGAACTATGACCGCTTCCAAGACGCATTCCAGTTCATCAAGGATGTTGCTGTTGACTGGGATGATAGTAAGTATCTTGAAGCAGAACCAGGTGAGTACGTAACTGTTGCTCGTAAGGCAAAGGGAACAGATAAGTGGTTTGTTGGTAATGTAGCAGGACTCAATGGTCATAAGAGTAACATTACACTAGACTTCCTAGATGCTGGCAAGACTTATACTGCGACTATCTATGAAGATGGCAAGAATGCTAGTTTCGATAAGAACCCACAAAGCTACAATATCCGCAAGATTAAGGTTAAGAAGGGCAGCAAGCTCTCTATCACTTCTGCTCGCGGTGGTGGTTATGCAATCTCAATTATACCTAACGCATAAGTTTTGTATTAAGTAATGGACTATGGGAGGGTTATTCCCTCCCATTTCTATCCTTGAAAGATTAATAAATATTCATATATGGACATGTTTAATTTTTGTTCAAGAGCTGGCAAGGTTGCTCTAGCGTCTACGCTTGTAGTTTCTGCGCTCCAAGCACAGCAAACAGCTGTACGAGGTACAGTAGTCGATGCCAAGGGAGAGCCAGTTATTGGTGCTACAGTGCGCCTTAAAAACAACTCAGGTGTCGGTACGGTGACGGACTTTGATGGGAAGTTCTCACTTAATGCTCCTCGTGGAGCTGTACTTGTTGTAAGCTACATTGGCTATACTACACAAGAAGTACAAGCTGCCGGTGCTCAACACCTCAATGTTATTCTTCAAGAAGACAACAAGAGTCTTAAGGAAGTTGTCGTTATCGGTTATGGTTCGCTTCAGAAGAAAGACCTAACTGGTTCTGTAACGAGCATTAGTGACAAGAACTTCCAGAAAGGAGCTATCTCTACACCAAGTGAACTACTTGTAGGTAAAGTAGCAGGTGTACAAATCACATCTAATGGTTCTCCTGGTGCTGGTAGTACCATACGTATCCGTGGAGGAGCATCTCTTAACGCTAGCAATGACCCACTAATCGTCATTGATGGAGTACCTGTAGATAATAGTGCTGCAAGCGGAGCTCCTAGCGTACTAAGTACAATCAACCCACAGGATATCGCCTCTATGAACGTCCTCAAGGACGCATCAGCTACAGCTATCTATGGTAGCCGTGCATCTAATGGTGTCATCATCATTGAAACCAAGAAGGGTAAGATGGGGCAGAATATGCAAATCAACTTCTCTACAGCCAACTCTCTTGCAGA
>RBKG01000126.1 GCA_003640335.1 Porphyromonas sp. | reverse complement strand
TGCAGACTACACGTGTAGTTTGTACAGACTTCGCTGAGGTTTTGAGAATAGGAAAAGTCTTCATCTTTTAGTGTTAGTCATTCTCATATTTTAAGATTGTTATATTGCAATGAAGCCGCCCAAAAAGTAGTAATACTTTAGGGGCGACTTATGTCAAGTGTTTGAGGTATCTCTCTTACTTATTGCGAATAAGTGGAGATGGTTATTGAGATTAGCTATAAATCTTGATACCAAGTAATGCCAGGTGTATTAGTCATCTCAAGCTCGAGTACTCCTCCAGCTTGGATATCTTTGATATCTAGGCTAGCCTTATTCCAAGGTTTGCCATTAAGCTTGACGCTCTTAATATATTTATTCTTAAGGCTTAGATTATTGGCTTTAATCGTGAAGGTCTTCTTATCGGCAAGCTGTATAGTAGCAGATGCGACTATTGGAGAACTAATTAGAAACTTGTTTGCACCGTCTTCAGGATATAGACCAATAGCACTAGCTACATACCAAGCAGACATCTGTCCACAGTCCTCATTGCCACAAAGTCCTCTAGGGCTAGAGGTGTATAGAGAACGCATGATTTGGTGTGTATAGTCTGCCGTTTTCCAAGGCTTATAGGCATAATGATAAAGGTAGGGGACATGGTGACTAGGCTCATTGCCGTGCGCATACTGCCCAATCATGCCTGTAGAAAAAATAGGAAGTTTGATTTTGTGAGGAGTCTTGTCACTGAAAAATTTATCCAATCTTCCGGCAAAAGCTTCACGTCCTCCCATAAGCTTGATAAGACTATCTGGCTCATGCTGAGCACTCCACAGATACTGATAGGCATTACTTTCAGTTACATCATCAGTATAAGCAAAAGGATTAAAATCCTTTTTGAAAGAGCCATCACTGAGTCGAGGTGCAAAGTATCCTAATGACGCATTCCAAAGATTGCGGTAGTTGTGGCTGCGCTTGTAGCAAACTTTTGCTTCCTCTTCGTAGCCTAAGAATTGTAAGATGCGTGCAGCAGCCCAATCATCATAAGCGTATTCCATCGTGAGAGATAGGCTTTCTTTGTGTTTATCTGCAGGGACATAACCAAGACGACGATATTCATCCATGCCTCTGTAATTGGTTCTATTGACGGTACTGAGCACTATTTTCTTTAGCTGTTCTTTGTCCGTAACTTGATAAGTTCCAGCTTCGAGAGCCCCAGCGATAACTGGAAGAGAATGATGACCAATCATCATGTCTGTCTCACTCGCCCACATATTCCATACAGGTAGAATATCGTTATTCTGTGCTCCAAAGGAAATGAGAGATTGTACCATATCTCCATTCTCTTTCGGGAAGAGAATATTATATAAGGGGTGAGCCGTACGATAAGTATCCCATAGAGAGAAAGTACTATAATTAGCTGAGCGCGTACGATGTGGTTTGCGGTCTGCCCCTAAATACCAGCCATCAGCGTCATTGTAAAGTGTTGGGCAAAGTTGAGCATGATATAGGGCTGTATAGAAAATCTTAGATATGTCTTCAGGAGTAGATGCGTCTAGCTGAATAGTCCCTAATTGCTTATTCCAACGACTTTCGGCATAGTTGCGATACTCAGAAAAAGAATTGAAATGCCCCTCTGTATGTAGGTTCATCTGTGCTCCCTCTTCGCTTACACCTGATATAGCTGTTTCAATTAGCAAAGTATCCCCAGCCTTAACTTGATAATGGAGCTTGGCGATATATCCCCAACCTTCTAGCTTTTTTGTGCTTGGATGGTAATGAGGAATACTATCATAACTAATACTTTGAGGAGCTTGGCTTAAGCGAGAAAAGAAGTAGATACTTTGGTTTCTAGCCCAGCCGTCACTTTTGCGATATCCGATAAGTTGATTGCTACTTACTTGCTTGATGGAGCTATGCTGTGTCCTATCCCAATTGGTTGCTTTGTCTAGATTGAGATAGATGATGGCAGAATCACTTGCACGGTTGAAGGTATACTTTTGTACCCCGATACGCTCTGTAGCTGTAAGCTCCACCGTAATGTCGTAGGGTTGCAGTTTAACCTTATAGTATCCTGCGTGAGCTTCTTCTTCATTATGTTTGAAGCGTGCATAGATACCAAGTTCTCCTTTCTTTTGAAGAAGAGGGCGAATTGTCGGCATGAAACTGATATCATAAAGGTCTCCTGCTCCAGTTCCGCTTAGGTGTGTATGGCTAAAACCTGCAATGGTTGTATCAGGATAGAAGTAACCTGCAATTCTATCCCAGCCCCCAATGCCGTTGTCTGGACTAAGTTGTACCATGCCAAAAGGAGCATTAGCTCCAGGGTAAGTATTGCCTACCCAGTCTGTGCCAATAAAAGGGTCTACCTGATAAGCTAGAGCTTTCTGTGGGGGAGGTGTAGCAGCCATAATTAGAGAGGCGACAGCAAACATTGCCGGTATAAACGTATACTTCATAGAGGTAATATTTATTGAGAAATAAAATCCCCACCCCATAACGGAAATATAGGGTGGGGGATAAGATTTAATATTTATTCGTTCTATTAAAGGGGAGAGCGTAGAATTGTTTGCTCTCTATCAGGTCCAACTGAAACGAAAACAACAGGAACACCAATTGTTTCTTCTATAAACGCAATATATTGTTTAAGCTCTTCGGGAAGTTCTTCCGCTTTAGTGCATTTGCTAGTATCTGTTTTCCAACCTTTGAAAGTCTTGTAAACGGGCTTATAAGCATCGCTAAGTTCGAATGGAAAAGCAGTGCTTACCTGTCCTTCATGTTCGTATCCGACACAAACCTTTATTTCTTCAAAGGTGTCCATTACATCGCTTTTCATCATGATAAGCTTAGTAGCACCATTAAGCATAGATGTATATCGAAGTGCTACAAGGTCAAGCCACCCACAACGACGCTTGCGACCAGTAACAGAACCAAATTCGTGTCCTAAAGAACAAAGAGCATCTCCCGTTTCATCAAATAGCTCTGTAGGGAAAGGTCCTGCGCCTACACGAGTACAATATGCTTTGAAGATACCATAAACTTCGCCTATATTGCGAGGTGCTACACCTAAGCCGGTACAACAACCAGCACTAATCGTATTGCTACTCGTTACGAATGGGTAAGACCCAAAGTCTATATCTAATAACGAACCTTGAGCACCTTCCGCGAGTATGCTTTTGTCTTCCTTTAAGTAGTTATTGATTAGTTCTTCGCTGTCTACAAATGTAAATGCCTTTAGCTCTTCGATAGCCTTGAGCCAAGCTGCTTCAGCTTCTTCAAGTTGTTCGGTTGGATAATTGAGACTCTCCAACATCTTTAGGTGGCGAGCTTTTGCAGCTGCGTACTTATTAGCAAAATCGTGCTCAATGTCTCCAACACGTAGACCATAGCGACTAATCTTATCTGTATAGGTAGGGCCAATACCTTTACCTGTAGTTCCTACTTTTGCATCTCCTTTGGCTTGTTCGTTAGCTGCATCTAGAAGTCTATGTGTAGGCATAATAAGATGAGCTTTCCTAGAGATGACGAGGCGAGACTTAAGGTCGTGTCCACTCTTGGCAAGTTGGTTTGCCTCATTGATAAATAAGGTAGGGTCTAGGACAACTCCGTTGCCAATGACATTCAGTTTGTTTCCTTGAAATATTCCAGATGGAATAGAACGAAGGACATACTTTTCACCATTGAACTCTAATGTATGTCCAGCATTAGGACCTCCCTGAAAACGAGCTACTACATCATATTTAGGTGTAAGGACATCAACAATCTTTCCTTTACCTTCATCGCCCCATTGTAGGCCTAGGAGCACATCTACTTTAGTCATATTATGTAGGTCTATAGTTTAATTTTCTTACTTATGGTATTAAGCTTCTGTAGTAGAGCCATTCTGCTCTTGTTGCTTGAGTGCAAGCTGTCTTAATTGATAGCGACTAAGTGGCTTAGGAGCTACTTCTTCATTAGCCTTATCTTCTTTTAGCTTACGATTTGCAAAAATCTTGCGTTCGCTTGGTTGCTTAGGGCTAGGTGCGGGTTGTGCTTGCTCTTCTTTCTTAGGCTCAAAGTTAATAGTTTGTTCTATAACTTTCTCTGCTTGCTTAGTAGAGTCTGAACTAGTGTCTTTAGTTGGCTCTACTTTAACTTCTACCTTATTTTTTGCTTCTTCAGTAGATGTTATTTCTTGAGCTTGTATTGCTTTACGCTCTTCTCTTACTGGAGGCTGGTTGTTTTTGTTCGTTTTGTTATTAAACTTGCGAGCTGTGTCGCCCTTGCGATTTTGCCCTTGAGTATTATCTGTTTTGTCTGCCTGAGCTTTTTCTTCTTGCTTACTATCTATTACTTCGGGCTTGACATTAGGCTGAGTTGCTTGAACTTTCTGCTCTCTGCGTTCTTGCTTCTTTTGAGCTTGTTGTTCTTGCTTAGAGTTGTTATTGTTTACTTGTTGCTTTTGCTGTTTCTCTTGTTTACGCTCTTCAGTTTTCTCTTGCTTAGGAGTTTGCGTATTTTCGCTTTCTTTCTTGCTTGTTTCTACAGCTTGCTGTTGGCGCTCTTTAGCTTTGCGCTCTTCTCTTTCTTGCTTTTCCTTACGCTGCTTCTCTTGATTCTTGCGAGTATTCTGTTCTCCAAGGCTTTCTCCTTCTCTTCTATTCGCATTACGTCTTAGCGCATTTCCCATAAATGGGTCTTGCTCGCGTTGACGTCGACGAATATTCTGCAGATGTAGGCTAATCGCTTCCGTAGAGATTTGTACCTCCCAAATGCAAAGTCCTAAAGAGCATACAAGCATAACCATACCGATGCCAAAGAAAATTTCTGCAGGTAGAGTTAGGTTGATAAAGTAAAAAAACATTGCGGCAAGACAAAAAATCAAACTTCCTGCCCCAAGTGTTTGCATCGCACGAATGAGACGTAAACGCAGTACGAAGTTGCGGATTTGATTTAATGTCGTTGGGTCTTTATCCGGGTTTTCTTGGTACTTCTCGTTCAGAGAGCGTACAACACTTGCATAAGAAAGGAAACGATTGGTATATGCAAGTAATATAAGTGAAATCGCTGAAAATAGTAGCGATGGAGTTGTTAGATTAAGTTCGTTCATTTTGTTTTATTTGTTTATAGGGCTAAGAGAGCCTTTATAAATGCTTTTTATCAAGCGTTGTATTTCAGAATAAATGATGCCTGATAGAAAATGTTTGACAACTGTAATGTCTTGATTTTTACCTTCACAGAAGTCTTGCATGGTCATTAGCTTAGATGTTTCATCTAAAGCATTAACCCCTAGAGATAGCTCTAGCTTAAGACTATCATCAGTCTCTTCGGTTTGAAGTCTTCGAATGCATTTATCAATTTCTTGAGCTTGCATACGATACAGACCTACCATTAAATGTAGTGACCTTATGACACAAGCTTTCAATTCTTCAAGATCTCCTAGAAAAGCATCTTTTCTTACTGCAAACTGCATATCGAGAGTTGCTCTGCTGCCATCATTTGAGGCACTAATCAACCCAAGAGGCGTTCTTTCAGAAGAGCTCTCAGATTTCAGCATTGCTAAGTCAAGAGGATATGCTACTTGGCGCATTAGTTCATGATGAGGAATGAAAGGGTGTATTTCAATCTCTTTACCAACTTCAATACATGCAAAGTCATACCCAGGGAGGATAGAACCATCTTTGGGAAGAAGTTGAACTAACTCTTTATAACAAGGAGCATGGTGTGATAGGTGTGTAAGAATAGTGCGTTCAGGCTTGGACTCAAGCGTATTCAAGAGGTTAAATACATCTATAACATTTTGGTGAGATGGGTGCTCGCGTTGGTAGCGCAAAGCATTGATAACCAAAACTCTTGAGTTGTCAATCTTACTAAATTCACACTTATCGGCAGACTTCATGTCTGTGATATAGCAGATGTCTTCTTTGTGTTCTGTTCCTACTTGGTGAAACCTATATCCGAAGATGGGCAACTTGCCATGCATTACCAAAAGCGGAGTAACCTCAATATCTTTTATTTTGAGGACTTCGCCATTTTTTAACTCATTTAGAGAAAGCTTGGGTGTCCCAGGATAAGGGTTGGGGCTAAATACATAGTGCATTCTATTGCGAACAGCATCAAGAACATTTGCTTGTCCATAGATAGGGATTTCTTTATGCCATGCAATTGTTCGAAGGTCATCAAGACCATATACATGGTCGTAGTGTTCGTGTGTAAGGACAATTGCGTCTATGTGTTCAAGTCCAATATGATTTGCTTGTTGTCGGAAGTCTGGACCACAGTCAATAAGTATATGTGTTCCGGACTGCGAAATGAGTAGGGCAGAAGTGCGCAGGCGCTTATCTCTAGGATCTGAGCTTTGGCAGTGCATGCAGTTGCAACCAACCTCAGGAATACCTGTACTTGTACCTGTTCCTAGTAGAATAAGATTCATCTTCACTGAAATTAGCTGATATAGAGAACTTCAGGTTCAATCTTTATATCAAACTTTTCTTTGACTTGAGTTTGTATTTTTAGTGCAAGTGCTGCAATATCTGAGCCTGTTGCTTCACCATGATTAACGAGTATAAGAGCTTGCTTCTCATA
Source organism: Porphyromonas sp. (assembly GCA_003640335.1). GTDB lineage: Bacteria > Bacteroidota > Bacteroidia > Bacteroidales > Porphyromonadaceae > Porphyromonas. Next base: position 3,938 of record RBKG01000126.1, on the reverse strand, counting down.
AACACCAGCTTCTCCTTCTTTGTATCCTTTAAGACCACATTGCTCAATTAACCAACCTGCAGATAACTTTTTCTGTCCTTCTCCCAAGGGGTATACGGGCATTTGAGGATATTGCTTGAGTAGGTTTGTTGCAACTTCTTCAGATACGATTGGATTCTTGAAGAAGCTACCGGCATTTCCAAGTACCTTGACGTCTGGTAGCTTCGATGCTCTAATACTGATAATTGCTTTTCTAAGGTTATCTAAATCAAGAGGTAGATTATGCTTATCAAGATATTCCTTAATACCAGCGTAGGAAATATTCAAATCTGCAGTCTTTTTGAGCTTAAAGGTTACCGAGGTAATAATCCAGTCAGAGTAATCTGCATCCTTAAATATGCTGTAGCGATAGGCATAGTGGCATTCCTTGTGAGTGAAAACTCTGGACTCCTTAGTCCTTCGATGTATAGCTTCAACCTCTTGAATAAGAGCTTCTGCTTCTACACCATAGGCTCCAATGTTTTGTATGGCTGCAGCTCCTACTTGACCAGGGATAGCTGATAGATTTTCAGCACCATAGTACTTGTTTTGTACGCAATAAGCTACAAAATCATCCCATAATTCTCCTGCACCCACACGAAGTAGTACCTCATTTTCAGAGTCATTGATACAAGAAATACCTTTGATAAAAGATTTCAGGACAATGCCATGAAAATTGGTGAGGAAGAGTAGATTACTCCCCTCACCAATATGGATACATTTACACTCCTGGAAGTATTCGTCGCTGAGAAGTTTATACAGCTCGTCCTTGCTTTCATACGAGATATACCAAGCTGCTGTAGCTGGTATTCCAAATGTATTTAAGTCTCGGAGAGAATGTTCCTGGAGGATGTTCATTTACTCGTTCTCTAAAATCCAAGCATCTTTGAAGTCTGGAGCGAAGCGAGATTTTACAGCTTCACGGCTAGCAATAGCTTCTTCCTTTGTTGAGAAGCTAGAGACAATAACTCGTAGCATGCCCACTTCATTCTTAGCAAGAACTGCATTGTAGCCCTTGTTTGTCATTTTCTCACGAAGTGCACGAGCATTAGTAGGATTCTGGAAACTACCGATAACTACGCTATAACGCTTGAGGTATTCAGAACGTTCTCCTTCATAAGTAGAAACACGTTCTCTGCGAACTGGTGCTGGAGGAGTAGGAGTTTCAATAGCCTTTTGTGCTGGAGTTTCTTCGTAAACTACAGTCTTTGTTGCTGTTTGAGCTGCGATTTCACGTTGCTTAGCTTCTTCATAAGCCTTACGATAAGCACTCTTTTTGCTCTTACATGATCCTAGCCCTACGACTAGTGCGAGAGCTGTTGCGACCATTACTACTTTCTTCATATACTATTCTATAGTTTTAATGAGGTTATTCATTATATCTACCAACAAAGATACTAAATTATTGACGAACTTTTTATGTCCCCAAAATGAGGATAGAAAACAGAACTTTATTCAATCAAGATTACTTCGATTGGCGATACTCTTTGTACAAGAGCTTAAAGCTCTCCAAAGTCCCTCCGTCCTTGAGGTGACGATTGTGAAGGAGAGCCTTAAGAGATAGAGGGGTATTGTCTTTAGGTAGTAAGTTTTCTAGGTTGAGTTGCTTACCTTCCTCTTCTATCTGTTGCAAATAGTTCTTGCTGCTATAGTGTGAACCTACCCAAATCTGTTCGTAAGTCCAAAACCAATGCTTAAGTTCTAACTCTTTGCGAAGGTCTAAACTGTTGCAGACACTAAGTCTTTCTTCAAAAGGACTATCTTCTTCTCCGTGGTAATATCTGCACGTCTTGAGAAGTTCTATGCGCTTCTTGTTCATAGCTAATCATTTGTAATTGATGGATATTTACCATAAAGATAGTGAGTCCTATTTGTATATGCAATAGCCTCAAGTCTACACTTAAGTGTCTGATTAGCTTTTTAGTCTTGTAATTTATGCGATTGGAGTTCTCTAATAGCCTTTAATAATCATACCACTGCCAAAGCAAATATTGTGGTCTATATCATATATGACAGCATATTGTCCGGGCGCAATTCCTTGGATGGGCGTTTGGCTATCAAGTTCGTATCGAGATTTCTCTGCATTGTATCGAAGAGAGCCACGAGTAAACTCAGGGGTATGTCTAATTTTAAAGCATACCTCTATTGAAGTAGTTTCATCATTGATGCCAAGGTAAGCCCAAGGAGATTGGCTGATGTTATTAAGTTCTGCCATTTGGATATGCTGCCCATACTGGTCTTGAGGGTCGTAACCGCGGCTTACAAGTATGATATTACGCTTGATGTCTTTCTTAACGACAAACCAAGGACCTCCACTTAAGCCTAAGCCTTTGCGTTGTCCAATGGTATGAAACCAATAACCTCGGTGTGTCCCAATCGTTTTCCCCGTTTCTTTCTCAATAATACGTCCAGGTTTAGTGCCTAATGCTCTTTCTATAAACTCATTGTAGTTTATCTTGCCGAGAAAGCAAATGCCTTGGCTGTCTTTGCGTTGTGCACTTGGGAGTTGAGCTTTTGTAGCAAGCTCTCTCACTTCTGCTTTCGTGAGCCCTCCTGTAGGAAATAATAGTTTCTGAACCTGCGTAAAGTTGATTTGAGCCAAAAAGTCAGTTTGGTCTTTTACTGGGTCCGGTGCGGTGGAGAGGTAGAGAACATCGTTCACATAGGTAGTAGTTGCATAATGTCCTGTAGCTATAAAATCATACTGATATCCGACTTTCTCATTGAATACTCCAAACTTGATGAGCTTATTACACATCATATCGGGGTTAGGTGTTAAACCTAGTTTTACTGTATCAATGGTATACTGCACGACATGCTCCCAATACTCATCATGTAGGGAAATGATTTCTAAAGGAAGATTGTATTTCTTAGCAAGCATTTGAACCATAGTGATATCGTCTTCCCAAGAGCAATCTTCAAAACCATCTTTATCCATGCCTATCTGTATGTAGAATAGGGTAGGACGGTATCCGAGGTCATATAGTATAGAGACTACGGCACTACTATCTACACCTCCAGATGCGAGTACTGCTATTTTAGGATTCTTGATGCCTGATTTTAGAATTCTTTCTTGTATATGCTGTATATTCTTCATGCCGAAGTTTTATTGCTTAGGACTTTGTGTGCAAGGCTTGCTCCTTGTTTGATTCTGTCGCTCATACCGATACCATCATGTATATTACCTCCAATATAAAGTCCGGGATAGAGTTTCTCTAGTTTCTCTATTAGAGCAAGTCTCTCATCTGTACTTGCTTCATATTGGGGGATTGCCCTTGGGTGGCGAAATATCTCAATAAGGTCTGGTTCTTGCTTTAGCTTAATAAATCTAGCTACCTTATCGCGGATTAGTCCTTTTATGTAGTCGTCTGATTGTTCTATAAGATGAGGAGAGCGCATACCTCCTAAGAAAACACTAAGAAGTAAGCCTCCCTTAGGGCATCTATCTGAAAAGCATGCACTAGGATTGAGGATACCGAGAACCTCTTTGTCCTCACAGCTAGGAATCAATCCTCCGAAAGAAGCAAATATGTCTGAATTAGCGGACTTATACCCAAGAGCAACTTGCACAATAGGGGCATATCTAAGTTGAGTAATAGGCGTGAGATTTACTTCTGTTTTTAGGGTATTTGCTAACTCAAGAGAGCCTATAGTTGTGATGAGATTTCGACTAAATAGCTCTTCCTTCTCTCCTTTGACATAGAATGTAACTTGCCATAGTTGCAAATCTTCTCGAAATCTGACTTCAATGTCAAGGGCTCCTAATTTTAGAGAATTAGCTTTTAGTAACTCGTCCGAAAGGGCTGATGTTAGGGTAGATAATCCTCCATGAGAAGAGAATATGGCTTTTGTTATTTTCTTCTCTTCTTCAGTTTTCTTTTTCTTCATTAGAGCTATAGCTCCCTTGATAAAGCTTCCAT